>JANQGB010000811.1 GCA_028277545.1 Phycisphaerae bacterium
GGGCGGCAGGCCCATGGCATTCCGACGCTGCTACGCAAGCTCGCACGTAACGCAGGCTGCCCGCCAGCCGTTGCCGCGGTAATGACGCAGGCCGTGTGCCCGGGTTACGACGGCGCTGTGACTGTGCGCAGCAGTGCCAGAACCTGCTCGAACATGGCGTAAGTCCTGCCGCGGTCGTGGCCGGTGGTAACTCCGATTCGCGCGGCGGCCACTACGAAACATGGCGGTGCCGACGCCCTCGCGTCGACACCGCCAGGAGTTACGTTGGGTATGGGGGCGACTCTCTTAGAACTCGCCGAAGTCGGCTGACTCTTCGTTGACGTCGAAGTCAGGCTGTTCGGACACACTTGCCACCTGGGCAGGCTCACTGCTGGTGGGCGTGGTGGTCGCCGGCACGGTGGTGACCCTGGCAGAGTGTCCGGTGCCGCCGTCCTGGTGGCCACGGACCAACCCGACCAGTTCGCCTATCAAGGCCTGAGTGTTCTCGGTATGTGCACTCATCTCCTCGGAGGCGGAAGCGGACTCCTCGGCCCCGGAGGCGTTCTGCTGGGTGATCTTGTCCATCTGCGTCACCGCGGTGTTGATCTGATCCACACCCTGGGCCTGTTCCTGCGAGGCTTGGTCGATGCCGGCGATCAACTCGGTAACCTTGGAGACGCTCTCGACAATGCTGTGAATGGCTTCGGCGCCCTCACGAGCGTTGCCAACCGAGGTCTCGATCAGAGTGGTGGTCTCGCCGGCCGCCTCGGCGGCGCGTTGGGCGAGGTTGCGAACCTCATCGGCCACGACGGCGAACCCCTTGCCGTGTTCGCCGGCCCGGGCGGCTTCCACCGCGGCGTTGAGGGCCAGCAGGTTGGTCTGGAAGGCAATCTCCTCGATAACCTTGATGATCTTGCTGATCTGACTGGACGACTCGTTGATCGCCTTCATGGTCTGATCGCCGGCCTGGGCGGCCTGATGAGCCTGATTCGACAGCTCGTTGGCTTCCTTGGCGTTACTGGCGTTGGTCTGCGTCATGGCGGCCATTTGCTCGAGGCTACTGGAGACCTCTTCGAGAGATGAGGCCTGCTCACTCGTGCTGCCGGCCAATTGCTCTGAGGAACCGGAGACCTGTCGCGCTGCGTCCCGCACCTGGGTGACCCCTTCGGCCATCCCGTCTATCATTCGGTTGAAGCTCTCGGCCGTTTCCTCCAGCTCGGCCCGGCTGAAGGTCTTGAGCCCCTTGAAGATCGCGCTCAGGGGGCCGGTGACCGAGCGGGAGATTACGAACGCGACCACGATGCCTGCCAGGACCGCCACCGCCACACACGCGTACATGAAGTTCAAAGTCGTGTCGCGCTGCTTCTCCGCGTTGGCCGCAAAGTCCTGTGCCTTGCCCTTGGCGAAATCGGCCAGAGCCCCGATTCGTCCATTGAGGACGGCGACGTGCTCAGCGCCTTTGCCCCTGGTTATGGCCGCGGCCTTATCGCGATCGCCAGCATCCATCAGGGCGATCACCTCGCCTCGGATGGGTCGCCAGTCCAGGAAGGTGGCGCGGGCCTCTTCAATCTGTGTCTGGTCGCCCAGAAAGCGTTCCGATAGCACCTCGAAGTCTTCCAGTACAGCCTGCTCGTACTTATCCACCGTCTGTTCGGCGGCCTGGCGCCCGGCCTGATCCTTGGCCAGGGCTACGTCCTTCATGGACCGGTGAATCCTGACGATGTTGCCCTCGATTCGCAGCACCGCAGAAGACACGGCGTAGGGGTGTTTATACAGTTTGGCGGTCAACTCTGATAACGAGCGCATATCCGTGACCGCAATGAACCCGGTCACCAGCGTAAGTGCCAGGACAACGCCAAAACCCAATCCGATTCGTGCTCTGAGACTCAACTTCCTGAACATCGACAACTCCTTGCCTGAGTACCTGCCCTTTACGCTTCCCGGGTGCGCTGGCGGCGCACTTGCGAGAGTGATTTATCTGTGGCTAGTGGAATCCCCCGTAGTCCCGCCCTGCGAGTGTATCGGCAGCAAGCCGGTAGCGCTTCAGCGCGAAACGGTCTGCGCCTGAAGAAGTTTTGCCGGCTGCTGGTTCCATGCGACGGATCAAGGGTCCCTTGACACCGGGCAGCAAGCCATCTCACGGCAGCACAGGGTCGCCACGACTGTTTCTATAGGCACCAGACGCTCGCTCCGCGCTGGTGCCGGGTCGCGTGGTTATCGTCCCGCAGGATTCAGCGCCGCCAATGTGACAGCACAAAGCGTCTCAGCGCCGAGTAGCATCGTCAGCGTCCTGGCGGTGGCCCGCTCGTCATCCAGCGGCGTGTGGTGCCGGCGGCCGTCGCCCCGGGCGGCGGACTGGCAACTTCCGGGGCAGGAGCGTGTACTGTTTAGCGGCCCCTTCTGTTATCATGGCACACAGGTCCGGGACCGGCGGTTAGCATCCAACATCTCAAGAGGGCACACAGGATGAATGACAGAACCGATCTGCCTGCGGGACTCTCGGTGCTCGTGCTGACCTGTCTCTGCTGGAGCCCGGCCAGCACCTGGGCCCAGGGAGCCTGCTGTTTGAGCTCGGGGTGCGTGTCGGCGGCTGACGAATCAGCCTGCTCGGCACTTGGCGGCTTCTACTTCCCATCTGCGGCGTGCGATGACGGCCCCTGTGGAGTGGGGGCCTGCTGCAGCGGCCCTAGCTGCGTCATGACCAGCGCTTATAGCTGCCTGCAGGGGGCGC
>JANQGB010000817.1 GCA_028277545.1 Phycisphaerae bacterium
TGCGGGGGGTTTGCGCCCCGAAACGGGACAGGCTGCCTTGTCCCGCCCGGTCGTGCACTCTGATCCTGCTGCCGCTGAAATGCGGATCTCCTGAGCGGAGCGGCCGTATAGCGGGCCGGCACCGGTTTGCCAGCCGGTTCGCTGAGCATGTGGTCCCGGCTGGCCGCCAGCACCGGCCGCAGATGCCGCAGGAACGCTTCGTAACTCATGGCCTGCTCGGCGCGGCTGGCGTCGGCTTCGCTGACCACGTGCACGTTGACCGCGTCGAGTAGGTGCTCGTGCACGCGCCCGCCCGACACTCTGCTAACCTGGACGAAGCCGGACGTGTCTATACTGGTCACCGGCTGGCGCGATCCGTGACGGGTTCGCCACACGCGCTCGGTGCCCTGGGCGTCGGGCTGCACCAGGAAGGCACCCTGGTATAGTCCGGCAACAGGGAACGTCTTGTAGGAGGGCAGCAGGCAGAGAACCCACTTGTCGCCTGCTGCGAAGGTCGGGGTGCAGCAGACCCGCATCTCCATGCCGTCCACCCGGCCGCCGGGAACGATCAGTGAGAACGTGTCGGTCGAGCCCGGCAGAGCCCCTTTGAGGTACTCTACCTGCTCGAAGGTCACCTCGGATTCGATCCGCCTCGGGCTTTCTGCCCAATAGGACCGTACCGATGCGACCCGGCCGACAATGGCCTGACCGGACAGGTCGGAGAGAGTGGCGAGGTTCATGGGCACGACCGTGCTGGCCGGAGCGGGTGTGACCTGTAGCATCACGGTGATTGCGCAGGCCAACAGTATGCACCGCCTGCGGGGCAGAGCCGCCTTGGGCATGGCTGATCCTCTCTCTCGAACGAATTGCGGTGACCGCCGACGCTGGAGTTGCGTCACCGGTAGGTCCCCTCCATTGCGGACCGACCGCACGCAGCGCCCGCGCAGGGGCGGGGCTGCCAAGCTCTAAACATTATATTGCCGCCGCCCGCCGGATCGACTGCGGGTTTGTGTTCCTCTTCGTGGAGTGGCCGATAAAGAGTCCCCAAGGATGATTCTGATTAGTTGACGCTGCGCAATCTCGATGAACACCACGGCCGACGCAGCGCCGCAGATGACGCAGGACCGATATCTTGCTTGACAGTCTCCTGGAACGGCCAGAGAATCCATTATCGGGCAGACATATGCCAAGAAAACGTGAGCCATATGCCGCGGCGTTGGTCATAAGCGTGACGGCGCAACGGCTATGCACATCTCTTAGGGACGGAGATCCTGCGATGCGGATTCTGATGGTGGCGACGGTGTTCTGTTGCTCGTGGATCGGCCAGGCCGTTGCCCAGGGCGATGCAGGGCGGGTGACCTTGATGGCCGGATCGCCGAGGATGGTGGGCGAGGGTATCCGTCCCCTGCAGGCCATTCTCTCGGGTCAACAACTCGAGACCGGTGCCGGTGACGCCGCCGGCCTGCTGGTCGAAGACATCGTCTTCCACATCGGCATCAACACCAATGTCATCGTGACCGACGAGCCAGGACTCAAGCGCGTCACCCTGGCTGAGGGTTACGTCGTGTTCTACACCGACGCCCAGACCCGCAGCCAGATCGTGGTCGAGACCCCCTTCGGACTACTGAGCTTCGCGCCGGGTTCTTTGGGCGAGGACGGCTCCGGCTGGTACTCCGTTCGTCACGACCCGGAGCAGGTCAACGTCAGCGCGGCAGTCAGTACGTTCGCCACTATCGAGGGCATCGCGGAGGTCGAAGGCACCGCACCGTTGGCCGGTCCGCACACGCTGAACGCGGGCCAGCGCTGGCGAATAGTGGGCGGGCAGGTGCCGGGCCCGCCGGTAGCGGGCGATGAACGGGGCGATGCCCAGGAGCTGCGCCAGTTGCTACACCGCCAGGCGGCGGAGATTATCCGCGTGCAAACAGCCGACGTCACCCGCCTGGCTTCCACCGATGTGACCAGGGTTTCGAGCACCACGCCGTTCCAGGTTGTGTCACCTACGCGGCAGGCCGTGGTCGACTCGAACTCGGCCGTGCAGGCCAGACCGGCACCGGGCCTCCAGCCCACGCCCAACGTGCTGCCGCCGCCGCCGGAAGTCGAGGGGCCCCGATTCGCTATCGGTGGGCCGGTAGTCGTGCCCGCCGGCACGCCGCAGTTTGCGACCGGTGACTTCGTCAGTTATCCGGGAACGCCAGCCAATCCCGACTTCAACGACTTCCTGACCTCCGTTAACGGCAACCCGGCATTCCAGCCGGATTACTTCACTGATCTCGCCAACGGCGGCTTCAGCTACATTCAGTTGGCGGGCACAGACTTCCAGGTCACCACCAGCGGGGGCGAGACCTTTCTGGCCACCGAAGGAGACGTGGCCGCTGGTTGGGCGCTGTTTACGCCGCTGATCGCCATCGGTGACGCAGAGTTTGATACTCAATCCGCCCTGGCGGCTGTTGTCACTGATGGCTTCCGAGCCGTAGCCTTGGGTGAGCATTTGTCAGGCGGTGGGTCGATCGGTGGGCCGGCAGGCGACGGTTACGCCGTCGTGTCCGGCAATAATGTCACTCTTAACCCGAACCTGCCCGCCGGCTATCCGCAACTGGATCAGGCAGCGGACACCACGGGCCTGACGGTGGATGGCCAGGCCGTGAACGACCAGATTGCGGCCCTCGGTGCTGGCCGCAATCCACAGTTGCTGCAGGAGCTGGGCCCTCAACTCGTCTTCATCTCAGATTCCGACACCGACGCGCTGGGCAACAGCTTCAACTTCGATGGCGACGCGATCGTCCCCAGCGACCTCAACCTGCCCGGTGATAGACAGGTGCAGGTGGACAATACCGGGGCGGCCGCGCAGGCCACGCCCCTCACTGCCAACGAAGAGAACACTGTTGGCATTCAGTTTGCCGCCAGCGGTGACACCGTGGCCATCATTCACCACACCGGACTAGGCGCCGGCGAGGATGATCCCGAGCCGCAAAGCGAGCACTTCGAGGTGGTCCGTGGCCGACGGGAGTCGGTCGTGCAGTGGCGCGACGGCGAGCGTGTCGCCGGGGCAGACGGCCAGATCCTGGAACTGGAAGACCTGAACGAAGACCCGGAGCTGCGTAACGAGTTGTTCGCGGTCCTCGGCGAAGAAGTGAACAACCTGGTGCCACCGGAACGGCACACCGTGGCCGGCCCTGCGATTACGCAGCCCGGCTCGGCGGCCTTGCGGCCGCTGAGTCGCCAGCCCGGGCGCTTGATACGCGTGGGGGATGTGGTCAGCAGGCGCATCGGGACGAGGCGATCGCTGCTGTCCGGCAGCACGCGGGCCGCGCGGATTCCTGCTCTCAAGTCGGCGGGGGGCCGGCTGATTCGTGACGCCCGGCCCGCGTCAACTCGGCGGCATCTGGGACGGGTCACGCCGCGCAACTAGGTGGCCGCGGTGGGGGGATGTAAACGGTCTACTACGGTAGCTGGCATTTGACGCTCAAGTCTTGGGAAGATACGCGGAGAGCACGCGATGAGAAGTCTGCGATGCATGGGCTGTGGTCATTGGTTGGTGGTACTTGCGCTTGCCGTCATGGCCGGCTGTAACCCGACAGGTGGCGGTGGCGGAGGTGGAGATGGCGACGGTGATGGCAACGGCGGTCTGAACGGTGGCGGTAACGGAGGCGGGGGAGGTCCTGTCGAAGGGGGCTTCGAGGACAACGGGTTGGCCGCCCCGGTCGCGCTGGAGGCCGGCGTCGATAACATACCGCCGACGGGCGATGTCACCTTCCCTCCCGAGGGAGCTGACCTGGCCCCCGGAGAGGTGGTCTTCGTGTGGGAGGCGTCCGACGGAAACGGCACCAACCTCGACAACACGGTCTACGTCTCACGTGTACCTGACGTCTTCGATCAGCCGCTGGTGACTCAGGGAGTCCGGACGTCTCCCGACGACACCGAGCATCGCCTGGCGATGCAGCTTCCCGATGCCGGAACCTACTTCTGGGGCGTCGAGATTACTGATGGCGTGACCACAATTCGACGCCCGGCGCAGGCGCCAGGCGTGGAGTTTCAGGTCAGCGCCACCGGCACGGACCGCATCGGTATCGACGACGCGATTCTGGTGTGCCCGCGAGAGACGCAGACGGCGCGCGAGGTGACCACGTTCCAGTGGTCATTCGGCGAGGCGGTGCCGGTGCGCACGCAGGTATTCGTCAGCCGGGCAGGAGAGGACAACCCCTTTGATGCCCCGCTGCGCGTCTTCGAGGTGGAGCCACCGACCGCTACGTCCCTGCCGCTGACGGCAGCGGACGCACTGCCCTTGGGACAGGAATTGAGTTGGGGCCTGCGAATTCAGACCGCCGACGACGTGCTCTTCACCTTCGAGGGGCAGTTGGGGGCCCGGTTTCTGGTAGCGGCCAACGTACCGCCATTCGGCGAGTTGACAGGTCCGCCCAACGACACGGCCTTTGCCGAGGGCGCCTCCCTGGACCTGGTCTGGAACGACGATCCGGGCAACTGCGAAGACGAGCAGGTTCTGACCATCGCCTTTGAATTCCTCGGCGACGGCGAGGAGCCACTGGCTCTGTTCGACTCCGAGACCCAGTTCACCGCCTCTGCTGCCACAGCTGAAGCCAGCCTCTTCCCCGAACTGGAGGAAGTGGAGTTCCAGGCGGGTCGCTGGGCGTGGGGCGTCAGGGCGGATGACGGTACGGATCAGACCATTCTGCCGGATGCTGACAACCCGGACCGTACGTTCAAGACTTTCATTGCCGACAACCGGCCACGATTCACCGTCTCACCAGCCGTCAACCTGGTGGCCTGTGGCCTGGAGCTTACCAGCCGTGACGCCATTACCTTCACGTACGAGGATGGGAACGGCGCCGAGACCGTCGACGTCTCGGTGACCTTCGCTGGCAGTGAGAACGACGTGTTTGATGCCCCGGCCGCTACGCTGGGTCTGGGCACCCTGGGAACGGGTGCGGGCTCGGTGAGTGCCCAGGTGTTCCTCCAGTCCATCGGCACTACCGAGTGCTTCGAGTTCCTGGAAGGCCCCGGTTTCTACGGCGTGGAGCTTGATGACGGCGCGAACGAACCGGTGCGGGCCATAGTGGAGTACGCCGGCGCGACCCGCGGAGCATGCTGCGCGCCGAACGGCCTGTGCACCGAGATTGAGAGCGCGGGCTGTGTGGAAGGTGTATACCAGGGCGACGGAACTTTCTGCGCCACCACGGAGTGCGAGATTCTGATCGGCGCGTGCTGCGAGCCTGACGGGCTCTGCAGCGACGTCCTCCAGGAGGAGTGCACGACGGGTGACTTCCAGGGCGTCGGGACAACCTGTGACAGCCTGTTATGCCCGGTCAAGCTGGGCGGGTGTTGCCTGACAGACGGCTCTTGCACCGAGGGGTTAGAGGAGGAGTGCCTGGGTGAATACCAGGGTGATGGTACGACGTGTGATCAGCTCCAATGTCCGCTGCCCGAGCAGCCCGAGGCGAGCGGCGCCTGCTGCCTGGCCGGCGGCGACTGTGTGGTGACCACCGCGCTGACCTGTGACGGCGTTTACCAGGGCGATGGCACCATTTGCGGACAGGTCATCTGCATCACGCCGGCGTCCTTGGACTGCAACAGCAACGGGGTTCCGGATGGCGACGACATCGCCCAGGGTTTCAGCCACGACTGTGACCTGAGCGGTGTTCCCGACGAATGCGAGGGGGTGGGCGCCGTGGTCGATGCCGGAACACTTGCCGACGGCGAAATCGTTGGCGGGCGCTACGACAGCCTACCCGCCGGTAACAGCCTGTCAGGCACTTTGTGTCCGATACCCACTTCAGCCTCAGTCGAGTGGCACTTCGATGGCGGTCCGGCCGGCGTCGAGGTCTCCATCCGCAATCCGACCGGGCTTAATAGCGAGTACCTGGTCCAACCCGCGCTGCCGGGCGTGTACATCTTCCGGCTCACCTGGCTGGATCAGGGCGGCATCTTCGACACCGTGACCCTGACCCTGACGGGCGGGCGCTAGTACTGTTACGCAAACAGCCGGATCATAACGAGCCGCGAACTTCAGTTCGCGCGGACACCCGAACGTCGATGACGCGGCCAATACGCGTTGGTTAACGACACCGGGCACGCTAACCGGTAGGGCCGCTCTGCGTACGGACCGGTTGGACTCCTCTGATCACGGCAGCGTGCCGGTGAAAACAACCTGAAACTCGGCGAAGTCCGCCAGGGTGATCTCCAGGTCGCCGTCGACATCGAAGGCCAACTGGCACGCCCCGGCGGGCTCCGGCTGATACAGACAATCGACGAACTCCGACAGGTCGTCCAGATCCACGTCACCGTCCGAGTCGTAGTCACCGAAGATGTCCGACACCACGGTGATCGGGATGAGCTTCGAGTCGGTCCGCTGGGAGTCATCCTCGACCAGGAACAGTGCGTGGTAGGTGCCGGTCTCGTCCGGCGTGCCGGTTATCATGCCGTCGGCGTTCATTTCGAGCCCCGGGGGCAGACGTGAGAAGTCCAGCAGCAGCGAGTCGGCATCGCCGAGATCCGGCACGCCATCGTAGCTGCTCAGGAAGTAACGCTGCTGGTCGCCGGCCGAGATGCCGACGGTTGCGGTGAGCGGCGTGTTACCGCTGCCATAGTCGAACTGCACCCGCCCCGAGTCGAACAACGTGGCGCTGAAGTTGCACGGTTCCAGCGTGCCGCGGGTCACGGCGTCCCAGCGGACGGTAACCTGCCCCGGCACTGTCTCGTCGATGAAGATGTCACCACCCTGGTCGGTCCGCAGATCGTCCCACAAGACCGCGATCCGCTTGTTGAAGGACAGCAGCAACTCACTGTTGTTGTAGGTTGAGCCGACGTAGGGGCCGAAGTTGATCCAGCCGTCGGTGGCCACCTTGATCTCCGTGTGCTGCTCTTCGAAGAACGGGAAGGCAAACGGAAGCGTGTAGTCGAAGGCCTCGTCGTCGTCCTGCCAGCCCTGGGCGATGCCGACCGCGTCAAACTGGCTCTCACCGAGCCCCTCTTCGAAGAACTCCATCGGTGTCGTCCAGTCCAGCGGCGGATCCCCGCCGGCCAGCTCCATGGCGACAGGACCGTACGGCTCACCCAGGCGCCCGACGGGCAGGCTGCTGGTGGTGATCAGTGGATCGCCCGTTCCCTGCAGCACGCGGATGTTGTCCAGCGTTATGCCGTCGCTGGGTATCGGGTGGGTGTCCACCTGCTGGAAGCGGATGCGGAAGGTCTTGCTGTACGAGATGCCGGCCTCGGTGATGGCCTGGTCCAGGTCGACCGTCACCGTCTGGTAGGTCGAGGCTCGCCAGCCGTCCGCGGCGTCACCGCCTTCGTCCCGCGCCCCGGCGTCGAACAGGTCGGCGACCTTGTACCAGGTAATCCCGTCCTCGCTGATGGCCACGCCGTCGCCTTGCACCGAGCCGACCCAACTATAGGGCAGCGAGGTGGCCTCGTCGTCGAAATCCTTCCAGTCGTAGCGCAAGAGCACGATGGACTGGCCTTCCAGGTTGACTGCCAGCGTCATCTCATTGGCACTGGTTGTGCTCTCCCGCCCGGAATCCATGGCCAGGTGGTAGCCGCCGATCGGACCGTCCTGTTCGGTGACGCGGATGCGCCCCGCGCTGGTCGAGTTGGTGGCCCAGTGTACCGATAGCGGCGGACCCGACTCGAAGTCGTCCGTAAACGGGAAGGTGGCCGAGTCTATGACGTTTACGGTCACCTTGGCCACGTTCGAGTCCAGCGCCCCGTCGCTGGCCCGGAAGGTGAAACTGTCCTGGCCCGCGATACCCGTGTCCGGCTGGTAGAGCAGCGTATTCCCCCCGTCCAGCAGCGTGTAGGGAGTGGTTTCGATCAGCGATCCGTTGGGGTCGCTGATCGTGCCGGCGGCCGGCAGCTCTACTATGGTGAACTCCAGGGGATCGTCGTTGGCGTCGCTGGCCTGCAGGGTGATGTCGAGGGCGTCGTTCTTGGGAGTCGAGACCTCGAGCGCCATAGCCAGCGGCGGCTGGTTGGCTTGAGGAGTACCGATGGCCAGGATCTGCACGTCGTCAATGTTCCATCCGCCGAAGCTGGTGTTTCCGTCGGTCGGTCCCATGGTCCAGCGAATCTGAACGAAGGGCTCATCATCCGCCACCGCGCCGACGTTGTAGGAGTGCAGGCTCCACTCCGTTTCCTGCAGATCGTCTCCCGCGTAGCTCCAGATAGTCTGCCAGATCAGCCCGTCGTTGGAGACGGCGATGCTGGCGTTGTCGAAGCTGGAGTTCTCCACGCCCAGCCAACGGGCGAAGTCGAGCGTTACCCTCGACAGCCCGGCGCAGTTGAGCGGCAGCGTGGTCAGGTGGGTGGGTGGCAGGTCGTCGGGATAATGTCCGTTAAGGTTGTAACCATAGACGTCGAAGCCCGTGTAAGCCGTCGCCGGATCGCCACCTTCGCCCTGCGGATGACCGTATTCCCATTGCCCCTCGGTCAGCCAGCCGGGGTCCGTGTCCAGGGGATAGTCGAACGCCAGCACCGGTGTGCCTATCGACAAGGCGCCGGTTGCGGTGTTCGACTCCAGGGCCCCATCGAAGGCATGATAGGTGAGACCGTCCGGACCCTGATAATCCAGGTCCGGCGAATAGCTCACCACGGAGCCGTCATCGAGCAAGGTATACGGCACGGAGGTGATCGATCCGCCGTTGGGGTCGGACAGCTCTCCGTGGGCAGGCAGCGAAGAAATCACGTAGGCCAGCGTCGTTTCCGGGTTGGGGTCGTCGCCCCTCAGCGGCACGTCAACCGGCACGTTCTCGGCAGTCTCCACGTAGAGGTTCTCGGCGGTGGGCGGCAGCGGGATGTTGGCCGCTACCGTCACGCGTATTTCGTCGAGAAACCAGCCATCGCGCTGTAGGGCGTCATCGGACACCAGCCGGTATCGCACCTTGACCGCCTGCCCGGCGAAGGGCGTCAGATCGTAGACCCGCTGTGTCCAGTCATAGTCGCCGCCGGTGTCGGAGTCGACGTAGCCCAGGAACCCGCCGGCGGCGTCGACAACTTCAACCGAAGCGGCGTCGTAGAAGGTCTCCATCAGGCACCAGTCGTAGTACTCCAGGAAGACCGGCGCGGTTACTCCGGTCAGGTTAATCAACGGCGTTTCCAGGAAGGCGTCCACGCCGGGATCGTAGGTCGAGGCCAGGTCGGTCCCCCAGCACTTGTGACCGCCGATGGCACGAGTCCCGCGCAGCCCCGACATGGGGCCGCTGCCGTAGACCGACTGGCCGAAGATCGAGTTTCCCGACGTCGGCTCGCCGCGGGTCCACTCGTCGCCGGCGCCTCCGTGCGTCCAGCCCGGGTCCGGTCCTTCGCAGCCGTCGTAGAAGAGCGTGATGCCGTCACGTATCAAGTGACCCTTGGCCCCGAAGCCGTACAGGTTGGCGCCGCTACGGGGATATGCGGCATAGAAGTACGCTCCACTCGATGCGCCAGCATCCACGTAGATGCTCAGCGGGCCGTTGTGGACCACCTCGACGCCGGGCGCCACGATTTCGGAGACGGCGTAGGTCACGCCGTCCATCGGCATCCAGGCGAACGGCCTGTCGGAGCGCACCAGCAGGCTGCCTTCGTAATCGCTCAGCGGCGTGTCCCAGGTGACCGTGATGTCGGCGTCGATCGGAGTCGCCTGGAGGGTCTTAATGCGGTCCGGCCAGCGAAGCCCGGCGTGGGCGGCCGACACCGCCGCCCCGGCGTCGGCTCGACCGTACCCGAAGCGATGGCTGTGCCCGGTGACACCGTCGAACCTGCCGTAGGGCTCGTCCAGCCTGACTGCCGTGTGTTGGAGAATCGCCCGGGCCTGGGCGGCGGTCATGGTTTCATCCTGCGAGATAATCAGGGCCAGCACACCCGCCGCCAGCGGGGTGGCCGAACTCGTTCCGCCGAACTCGTCGGTGTAGTCCAGGTCGGGCAGCCCGTTGTAGCCGCTCTCGCCGGTGTTGTCCGTGGTGGTGATGTCCAGCCAGGGGAAGCGAACGCCGTCGTCGCCGCGGTCGTTGGTCGGCGTGGTGATGCCTACCTCAGGCCCGACGTCGCTGAACTCGGTATGCCTGGCGTGGCTGTTGGTGCCACCGACGGCCATCACCGTCGGGAGCTGAGCCAGTGCCGAGACGCCGTTAACCGTGTGGTCATTGTTGGCCGACGCGAAGAGAACCAGGCAGCCCAGCC
>JANQGB010000835.1 GCA_028277545.1 Phycisphaerae bacterium
ATGTTCCCTTCCGGAGGTGGAGGGGTGACCGAGGTCGAGGCGGCGGGCTCAGAGCGCATTCCGGAGGGAATCACGAGTCAGCAAACTGGCACCCGGCCCATGTCGCAACACACCTCGATTTGCGTGGACTTCTACCGCCAGAAGGGACGGCATCACGAGCTGTTCCGGCGCGACCTGGGTCGACTGGTGGCCGCCGCCCGGAGGCTGGGCGCCACGCCGATCGTGGTCTATTTTCCGTCACTATCTCTGAACACGACACAGCGAAAACACCTGATCGCTGAACGACTCGAAGAGATTTGCGCTGACCTGGGTGTGTCCATCCTGAATGTCAGCGATAGCTACCAGGATGTTCCGCCGGCGGAACTCTACTTCGATAATGGGCACCCAGCCGCCGCCGGCCACCAACTCATCGCCGCCGCTGTTTTGAAGGAGATCGAACGGAATCGTTAGACTGACAACGGTCCGTTTACGGCTTTAATGAGTACGTCAGCGTGTGCCCACAACCCGGCTTCGCTTCTGGAAGCGTCTGCGGGCGACTGCCCGCCGCCGCGAAGCCTCACGCGGCGCCGGCGACGGCTCTACGTCGCCGTGACGCTGGTTGTGGCCCCGCTTCTGGCCGGCCTGCTGGCGGAAGTGGCCTGCCGCTGGGTGTTTGGCGTGGACGCGATTGGCCGAACCGAACTGACGGACGACCCCGTGCTGTTCTATCGCCTGAAGCCGGGGACCTGCGTAAAGGCCGCCACCGTTACCGAGACGATCAACGATCTGGGCATGCGCGGCCTGGATTCTCCGGCGTTCGCCAAGCTGCCGGGTGTCACCAGGGTCGCTTGGGTGGGGGACTCAGCCTGCTACGGGTACGGAGTCGAGGATAACGAGACTGCCGCAGCGCAACTTCAAGACATGGCGGGACTACAAGGCCTGGCGGTCGAATCGCTCAACTTTGGCGTGCCTGGCTACAACGCATTGCAGGTTGCAGCCGTTGCCCAGCAGCGGCTTAATGTGTTTGATGAGATCGACTACGTGGTCTACTTCCACCACGAGAACGACATCGCCAACTTCTGCGGGTTTCGCACGACCGCCTTCACACCGTTTCGCGGCTTCTGGGGATATGACCGGCCGGGCAGCACGCTCAAGCGAGTGCTTCGTAGAAGCCTGCTGTTGAACATGATCTACGAGCAGGTGGTGTTCGCTCCCGGGGGGGCGCCGCGTTCCGCCGGCCCGAACACCTGGATGCCGGTCACTACCACCCTGACGGAAGCTGCCGAGCGGCCGATGTCCCGGCACACCAGCATCAGCGTGGACTACTACGCCGAGCGGGGCTCGCACTACGCGTTATTCCGGCGAGACTTGGGGCGCATCGCCAGCGTTGCCAGAGACCGCGGCGCAAGGTTGATTGTGGTTTACTTCCCGACCCTGTCCTTGAACGTCCCCGCCCGAAGCGGCTTGGTAGCTGAGCCGCTCCGTGACCTGTGCACCGAACTGGGCGTCACGTTGGCGGACACCACCGATGCCTTTGCCGCCCAGGCGTCATCGGGCCTATACACCGACGAAACCCACCCTGGGGCCCTCGGGCACGGCATCATCGCAGAGGCCGTTCTTGAGGCGATGATCCAGGACCGCTGAGTCTCGCCCCTACAATGCCAGCTTCGGGTTCATAGCGCGGGCGCCGCCACAACTGTCCGCAGCGCGGCCGATTTGCCACGCTGTGGGCGGAAGTTGGCTAGGGCTCGGTTCGTTGCCTGGACGTCTCCGTACTACGGGCAACTCGACAGCGAGTTGCCGAATCGCGCCTTGATGGCCGACGAGTCCAGGGTGCTGATGATGCCGTCGGTATTCACATCGTACCGGTAGTTCGAAGCGGTTGTGCTTTGTCCGAATCTGGCTTTGACCGCTGAGAAGTCCAGCGTGTTGACCACCAGGTTCTCGTCCACGCTGCCGGAGACGGTCGCGATCGCGTAGTCGTCGTTGATGCCGCCCTCAAAGTGGATGGTACAGCAATCGTCGGAGGGCAGCG
>JANQGB010000879.1 GCA_028277545.1 Phycisphaerae bacterium
GGGGGCATAGAAGCTGGCAATCGGCCCCGCAGCGCCCTGCAAGTCGACCGGAGGGCCGGACGTCTGCCGCCAGGCGAAGGTGAGCTCTGCCCCCTCGACCCCGTGGCTGTCGCTGCCATCAAGGACAACACGGTCGCCCTCGGTCACCTCACGGTTCGGCCCCGCATCGGCTACCAGGGCAGACGTAAGGTCAATCAGGTCGAGCACCGTGACTTGGACCGTGTCCTCGGTCGCGTGGATGCCGTCGCTCACGTGCAGAAGAAAGAGGAGCTCTTCGTCGTCATCTACGTCAGGCGCCTGGAAGCAGACAACGGCCGGGTCCGCGGTCTCGAGGAGCGAGACCGGTACGCCGGCGCCCTGCCGCCACTCGAACGTCAGGGGGTCATCGTTGGGATCGAGACTCGCTGAACCGTCGAGACAAAGCTGACTACCTTCGTCGACGGTCTGGTCATCGCCGGCTCTGGCCACCGGCGCCTGCTCGGGCATCTCTACCTCTAGTTCCAGCGTAAGCACAAAGGCCGTTTGCCCGCGAGGCGTTTTCGCAGTCACAGTAACCAGGTAGCTTCCACCAGCGGGAAACGAGTAATCCTGGGTCTTTCCCTCGTAGAGTTCTCCGTCACCAAAATCCCATAGGAAGCTCAACTCGCCACGCGCCTCCGGTTTCACGGCGACTAGCTCAAATACGTATCCCCCCGGAGATTTGGACGTATCTGGCAAAGCAACGATCCTGTACTCGCTGGAGCCGTCTCCAGTGTCCGTTATGGTGGCGATTTCCCCGCCGGACGGATCAGTGCCGTCGTTGCCGAGGCTTCCCTCGGTATGACCCAGCACTTCGGCGCCGTCGTCCGAGTCAGATTCACTGCTCGAAGCTGCGGAGGCGTCGCCCGCAGACGATGACGCCGGCCCCTGGCACCCCATGATGCCGACGACCAGCCAACTGCACGCCATCAGAAAGAGACCGAAACACGGACGAGATTCTGGAGACTTCACTGTTTACCTCTTCTTGTTATAGGTCCTGCCGGTGCTATCAGCCCCACCGGCTGTCGTCTTCTCACGCTGGCCAAGACACACATCTGACCAGCCATGAAGCTCAATGGCTTGTTAAGCACGCGATTCCGGCGCGATGCGCCAGACGGCTCAATTTCGCCAACAGTCTCATACTTCCCAAACTGCCTATCCGGTGTATATTCCAATACGATCTGCTGTTTGGCAAAATAAACCGACTTGCTAGATGGAAAGCGCCGCCTGCGGAGCGGCGCCGTAGAGGCTTGTACACAGACCGCCTGACTGCGCACCATATCCGGACGGTTGCCGGGAGCGCATAGAGACCTCGGGCCAGTGCTCGATCACTGTGGTCTCGCCGTCGCCCAGGCCCAAGTTCAACAGGAAGCAGTTCCACTGTCGCGAAATCCCCGCCTGCAAATACCGAGTGAGGCCGGTCGCCGGCCTGCGGGCCGCCGCCTGCATCAACTGGTCCGTCGTGGTGGTCTGCGGCCGGTGGCTACCTGAAGGCCCGGTCTTCCGCGCCGGCCCAGTGCGCGCGTGGGTCAAGGCTGCTGACCGAGAAGTGCCACCTAGTATCTCATACGATCCGCCAAGAGGCCTAGCAATACGGAATCTGACTGAACGGCAGCCAAACTCGGTGTCACACCATAGCACGCCCTAGTCACGACGCAGCGTGACAAGCGGAATGCGGCGCGCCGTCCTGCGTGGCGTCACCAGGTTGCTATTCGGCTCGACGGGGGATAGCTGGTAATTAATAATGCGTTGTTTGTGTGACGATTCTCAAGTGTTGCGCCACCCATGATCATCACGCACAAATCTGCTGCAGTGCTTGGCGCGTTGTCTAAGACGGGCGGCGCGCGATGAGGGTAGCCTCGAAGATCACCCTCACAGAAGAAGAGCACGCTACGCTGCTACGCTGGCAGCGCAGCCGGACGGCACCGGCTCGCCTGGTCCTGAGGGCCAAGATCATCTTGTTGGCGGTCCAGGGCGCCCAAAGCAAGGAAATCGCAGAAACCCTGGGCGTAGACCCGACTACTGTTGGACGCTGGCGGTCACGCTTCCGAATCCACGGACTGGCGGGCATTGAAAATGAGGCCCCGGGGCGTGGACGCAAGCCGACTGTTCGCGAGCGCATGACGGAGATGATCCTCGAGACGACGACCAAGCAGCTTCCCGAAAACGCGACACGCTGGAGTACGCGGAGCCTGGCCACGGAATTGCGGGTGAGCCATTCGCTGGTCCACCGGGTGTGGCGAAGCCACGGCCTCAAGCCGCAGTCGGCACGGGCCTTCAAGCTCAGTATCGATCCAGACTTTGTAGACCGGCTGGTGGATGTGGCGGGAGCGTACCTTAATCCTCCGCAACACGCCCTGGCCTTGTCCGTCAGCGAACGAGGCAAGCATCTGGCTCCTCAATGCGATGAGCCGGGCCGCCCCGGAATTGGAGCGCGCCACAGCACGGCCACCCTGTTGGACGCATTCGAAGCGGCGCATTGCCGCCTTATCGACCGGACCTTGTGGCGCCGCCCGCGGCAGCAGTGGCTGGCTTTCCTGAAGATGGTGGAACAGGAAACGCCTCCGGATCTCGCGGTCCACCTCATGGCAGACAACTACGCTGACCACAAGCATCCCCAGGTACGGGCCTGGCTGAGACGTCATCCTCGCATTCACACGCACTTTATTCCGTCAGACAGGTCCTGGCTGAACCTAATCAAGCGCTGGTTCCAGGAGAGCGGCACCAGATGCATCAACCGTGGCGCGCTGCCCAGTCTCAGCGTGTTGGAGGCAGCGATCTGGAAGTTCCTCACCGCGCCTGACGACAAGCTCGAACCGTTCGTCTGGACGGGCGCTCCGCAAGGTGCCCCGCGGCACATGGACGGGACAAGCGCGGGACCATCAGCGCCGCACTCCGGTGCAGTCATCGTGCCCAACCCCGCCGCCGGCACCCATGCGAGTTCATCTGGAATATGCTATATGTGCGGGGACGCGAGGCAGAACGCCTCCGCCAAACAAGGTCAGCCGGAGCAGGGGGACGGAACGGCGGCTGTCGACGAAGCGTCCCAACGGTGTGGACCAGGGACTCCCGGTCGAGGGCAAGAGGGATTTGCGGATCCGGCGGCTGACTGAATGCCCCGGCCGGACTGGACGACCCGCGTTCCGGCGCCTACGGTCCGTAATCGCCGTTTACCGGCCATAGTGGTCACCGGGCACGCTACAGACGCGGTGCAATCTCCGGGTGTTGGCCCAAGTCACGCTGCCGCACCATGCCCGCAAGCAGTCAGGCGAGGTGAGTATGAAACCTGAGCAGACGGACTCGCAGCCGGGGCGCCAGCATTGGGCCGCACTACTGGTCGCTCTCGCCCTGCTGGCGGGCAGCGGCCTGGGCTACCGGGCGCTGGCAGACCGCCTCGCTGGCCTGTCCGGAACGGTACTGCTGCCAAAAGGAACACTTGGCGGGCTGGCGATGAACCTTGGTGAGTGGGCGGGAGAGGATGCGCCGCTGGACGAGCGCGTCGTTCAAGCCACTGACACAGATGACCACCTGAGCCGCGTTTACAGACGACGCCACGGCACCGAGTCGGTGACCCTCTTCGTCGCGTACGGTATACACTTTCGCGACCTTATGCCGCACAGGCCGGAAGTCTGCTATCCGGGGGCGGGGTGGACACTGGAAGACTCGCGACGCGTGGATTTGCGGGCCGGTGACGGCACCGCGCTGCCTGTCCAGGTGCACGACTTCTCACGCGGCGGGATGGATTCGGAACGGATTGTCGTACTCAACTACTACGACGTGGACGGGCGATACTGCCCGGATGTATCCTTGCTGCGTTCCAAGTCCTGGCGGCCAACAACCGACATCCGCTACATGGCCCAGGTGCAAATCACGTGTGCAGCAAGACAACTCAATGCTACCGGAGAAGAGGTGGCACGCGACTTCGCGGTGGGCTGCGCGCCGGCCATTCGTGCCCTGCTGTCCAAGGCTGTGGAGGAGGTAAGCACTCGTGAGTAAACGCAGCAGGGGTGAGACAGGTCGAGCCCTCCCTCGTAGACTGGCTGTGCCGCCGCCTCATG
The DNA here is from genome assembly GCA_028277545.1 of Phycisphaerae bacterium. Classification (GTDB taxonomy): domain Bacteria; phylum Planctomycetota; class Phycisphaerae; order UBA1845; family UBA1845; genus JANQGB01. The sequence continues at coordinate 4,077 of JANQGB010000879.1, forward strand.
AAGCGGGGCAGCATCGGTCGTCCGGGTCGTGGACTCGGCACGCGTTTCGGCCATGGCTGGTACCGCTGGCGCTGGGAATTGTGCTGCTCTGGTCCTACTGGCCAATCGTCGCATCCCTGTATCGCGACTGGCAGAGGGACGACAACTACTCCGTAGGTCAGCTCGTGCCCCTGGCGGCCCTGTACCTGCTCTGGTGCGAACGGCACCGGCTGGCGAAGTGCCGCCTGGCACCCTGTTGGTGGGGGGCAGGGCTGATTCTGATCGGCCAGGCAGCGAGGTTCTTTGGGCTGCTTTTTCTCTATGAGTCCGCCGAACGATACTCGATGGTGCTGACGGTGACGGGCCTGGTCCTGCTCGTCGCCGGCCGGCAGGCCTTCTGGCAAACCCGCTGGATTCTCGTGTTTCTGTTTCTGATGGTGCCTCTGCCCGGCCGCGTGCATAATCTGATATCCGGCCCACTACAGAACCTGTCTACGGCAGGCGCGGTGGTCACGCTCGAATTGTCCGGCGTCACTGTTATCCGCGAGGGCAACACCATGCTACTCAACGACGGCGTGGCCGTCGCCGTGGCCGAGGCCTGCGGATGTTGACCGCCTTCGTGGTTGTTTCTGCCACTCTGGCGTACGTGGTCAACCGACCTCGGTGGCAAAAAGTAGCGCTGGTGCTCTCAAGCGTGCCGGTCGCCATCTTATGCAATCTGATACGCCTCGTAGTGACCGCCATACTTTACATGGTCGCCAGCGGCGAGACGGCCGAGCGCTTCTTCCACGATTTCGCTGGCTTGACTATGATGCCCCTGGCCGTTCTGATCCTCATCGGTGAGCTATGGATCATGGCCCGGCTGATCGTCGATGACGATGACGGAAGATCTAGATCACGTCTGTGAGAGGTGCGGGGCGCCACTGTTGATCCATGCTGAAGCGGGAAAGACATCACACGCGGCACCTGTCCTTTGCGCCCAGTGCACCGCAAACGGCCGGAATCACATCAACCGGCGCACCAACAACCTGAACCGCGGCGCAACACTGTTGGTGGCAGGCGTCTACGTGCTGCTCCTATCCGCGCTGGCCGACTGGCTGGCCTTCGGCAGCTCGGAGGGGTTTGGCTGGAAGCAGCACCTGGGAATCGCGCTCGCCGCGGTCGTGGTGCTGAGTGCCGCCCTGATGCGCGTGCCGACTCTCTTTGCGATCGGTCTGATGATCGGCACGTTGACTATCCTGGCAGACTGGTTGGGGTTCGGCAATTCCCAGGGCTTCGGACTCCAACAGATGGCTGGAAGTGCCCTCGGCATCGTGTTGGTCATTCTCGGCCTGGCACTCGCCCGCGCCAATCGGCCACAACCGACAGACTGATCGACGTTCATGACGCCGCACCCACGCGGTAGTCGGATGCCAGCGCTGCTGACCGGCACCAAGCTACATTTCTACGGGGTCGCCAAACGAAAGGGGAAAGCCATGAAACTTACGTCATTGCCGTGTGCGCCCGCGGCACTGCTGGCGCTTGTTGTGGTCACCTCCTCCGCCCAAGCCGGCGGCGGGCCGGAAAACGTCCTGCTCCTCATTGACCCGTCGAGCCCTAACGCCATGCACGTGGGCAACTACTACCGGCACGCCCGCAACATCCCGGATCGCAACGTCATCTACGTGGACCCGCGGGCGGACACCTTCGATGACCACGCCATCTTCCAACTCGACGCCCTCTTCGGGATGCTGGCCAATCTCGGGATCGCCGACCATATCGACTACATAGTCATCCCTCCCGGAGATTCGTTCTACGTGCCTCTACCCAGCGGATATATCGATGCCGCCGGCTGTACACCGGTCAGCCGGCTCTCGCTATCTTCAGCCTACACGCTAGCCCACCGCACCAACGCCATCTACGGAGGCGATCTGAGCGTTCTGGACCTGAATCACTACTACTCGACGAGCGATACGGCCCGCGCGTTCGATCATGACACCAGTTGGTGGTCTGGCTCCCCGAGCAGCTTCCACCAGGCCGAGCAGTACTTCATAGGCTTCATGTTGGGTTACGACGGCGAGCGGGGTAACACCATTGACGAGACCCTGGCGATGATCGACCGTAGCGTCGCCGCGGACGGCACGCGCCCGACAGGGACCTTCTACTTCATGAAGACCACTGACGCGCTCCGCAGCCCACCGCGCGACCCTCACTTTGCGGCGGCCGTGGCGGCCATCCAATCGTATGGTGGACAGGCCGAGCTAATTGAGGCGGTGCTGCCTTTCGGGCGTCACGACTGCCTCGGCATCATGACCGGCGCCACCGCTCCCGATATCGATGGCGCCGATATGACCATCATGCCCGGTGCATTCTGCGATCACTTGACCAGCTTCGCCGGCACGTTTGACAACTCGGGTCAAGTGAAAATGTCACGCTGGATCGCCAGGGGGGCGCCCGCTAACGGCGCCAGCGGTTCTATGGGGACCGTGGAGGAGCCATGCGTCACTTCTACGCCCGGCGAAACCTGGAAGTTTCCGCATCCGCGTCTTCACGTCTGGTATTATCAGGGCGTCTCACTGGGGGAAGCCCTGTTCCGCAGCGTAAAGCGGGCACCATTTCAATGTCTCTTCTACGGCGACCCGTTGACGCGACCATTCGCCTATCTACCCCAGGTCTCCGTCGAAGACGCCCCGGAGGACCCCGTATCCGGCACGCTGGTGTTGACGCCCAACGCCACCACAGACCATCCGACTGCCGCTATTGCCAGCTTTGATCTGTACGTGGACGGCGTGCTGGCCGGCAGCGCCGGCGTAGGTGCCAGCTTCGTCACCGACACCGCCGCCTGGCCCGATGGCACGCATGACCTGCGCATCGTCGCCTACGACGACACGCTGGTAGCATCACAAGGCAGGTGGCTGGGGACCGTCGAAACCAACAACTTTGGCCGGTCCACCTCTCTTACAGTTGAACCGCCCGCCGGCGATCTGCAAACTCCTTTCAGTCTCGAGGTATCAGCCGCGGGCGCCGCCATCGCCGAAATCCGCCTGATGAGCAGCAATCGTGTTGTGGCCGCCACACCGAGTGCGGCCGACACCGTTACTCTACTCGGTAAGGATCTCGGCGCCGGGCCGGCGCGTCTTCAGGCGGTCGCCGAGTTTGAGGATGGCCTGCTCGCCTTGAGCGATGTGGTTGTGGTCGACGTGACTCCTGGTGGAGACCCGATTCTGCCGGCCTCGGCTCCCGTGGCCTTCGGCTACACAAAGGACGTGCCGGTCAACCTGCCTTTCATAGTCGAACTGCCGGCCACCGATCTTAACGGGTCTGCGCTGACCTACACCATTGAAAGCACGCCGTCTCAGGCAAGCGTGGATGGCACCGGGCCCGTCAGGCTGCTGCGCCCCGCGCCACGGGCAACGGGCACGGATGTCATGACGTTCTCAGTGAGCGACGGCGAGCTCAGTTCGGGTACGGCCACGATCTACATCCGCTATGATCTCGTTCTGGGCGACTTGGACGGAGATCACGAGGTCGATCTTCGAGACTTTGCAGTGTTCGAGCTATGCTTCAACGGGGAGGACAATCCGCCTGCAAGCGCCTGCCCGCCGGACACCGATGCGGACTTCGACCTCGACGGCGATGTGGATCTGGGAGACCTGATGATCTTCTCCCAGAATCTCACCGGGCCCGGCTAGAAACCGGCCCGCCGACAAAACTGAATTATTATCTGAACTTCTTTTGACTGTGATGTGCCTCAGACGTATGCTTACCCCTGGAGAGCATTTCCCTGGCATCTAAGCGGCCCTGCGAGGCGGAACGAAGTGAACGCACTGCGCCTGTGGTTGACCGCCGCGGCGGCACCTCTGTGTGTCTCGATTGATTTGCGCGCTGACTTGTATCTTGGCCGCGCGCCGACCTCTGTTTGTACCTCCCCACAAGCTGCTACAGGCGCAGCCGAAGCGGCAGTGGCAGCCACGCCAAACCTCAGTTGTTCCCACTTCCTTCGTGATATCTCGCCGGCCTGTATCGCCCGAGGAGGCTGTGAAGCCGGTCATCTTGCCCATCCCGCGGGACCAGGGCGGACAGGGGGCGTAAGACTGCCGCCTCGCGGAATGGTCCGCGAATTACCTCCGTTGCCTGGCAGTGCCACCCTCTTTCTCTCCGCCGTCCTCAGCATGGGTGGCTGGCATCTGGTGCGCTCCGCCCGCCACTTCCACTGGGCCGCTTTGCCCGACTGGTATCACGCCGGAGGCCCGCTCCAGATCGGCCACGCCCCGCCGCTGGATCTCCATTGTCACGCACTCCCGCCGTGTTGTTTCGAGCGCCCCTGCGGCGAACGCGAGCCTCACGTCTTAGTGCGCCGGGTACCTATAGCCCGGAGGCCCCGGCGAAACTCTCAGACCTCGCCGGATCTTGTCGGTCCCCGCGCGCCGCCGGGTGTGTGGTAGTAGCTGTGCCGTTCCGCGACAGTCAATGAGACACGCGGCCTGTTGCATCCTCCGGTGCGTACTGTGCAAGCGGGGGTGCTGCCCTCAGCTCTCATGCCGCTGCCCCCGCCGTATACGCGGCGAGAACGTCGTGAGAGCTTGGTTGGGACACAAGGAGGCGAATACCATGACACGCACAGAAGTTCTGGCGGCGGGACTCTGCTTGCTGGTTGCCTGGGTGAGCAGTTCAGCCTTCGCCGATACGTTCCCGGCCGCCGGACAAGACTACATCGAAGGTACCGGCCTTCAGTTTAAAGTCGAACTGGCCCATAATCCCGGGACATACATCCCGTGCAGTTTTCACGGCCCCACTACCGTTAGCCGCAGCGATCCCTACGCCGACACGTCATACGGCGGACAAGAGGCCGTCGACACCGAGCTGCTGACGCTGGGCGGGTACGTGGACGGGAACTCGAACGGCGTGTTTGATGCCGGGGAGATTCTCGTGCCGATGGACGGCTTCGTGGGGACTCACGCCGCGACCCTGATCGAGAGCGCCACGCGAGCCTCTCCAGGCGGAATCTTCGACGCCAACTCCGATGTCGGCGACTCGTTCCCCGCGTACAGCTTCTTCGACATCTTCTTCGAGGTGACGGTCCCGGACTTTGGAGCCACACTGCATAACCACGATGCTCTGAGGATGGAGGCGTGGATCAATGAGATACCCCCGGAACTGGCCGACACACCGTATGCAGGAGTGGCGTGGATAGTGGCGGAGGGATCTCCCGCATCCGCCTCCAATATCCACCCCACTCCTGCATACGGTGTG
>JANQGB010000900.1 GCA_028277545.1 Phycisphaerae bacterium
TAGCGCAAAGCGGTGCCCTGATCAGCGAGCTGCCCATGGAGGCCGCGCCGGAGGCTGGCAACTTCCCCCGCCGCAATCGAATCATCACCGGCATGTGCCTGGGCGTGATCGTGGTTGAGGCGGGCCAGCGAAGCGGAGCATCGATCACCGCTCGGCTCGCGTCGGAGTACAACCGCGAGGTGTTCGCCGTGCCGGGACGGGTAGACAGTCCCGCCTCCGCCGGCACCAACGCGATGATTCGCGATGGGCAAGCTAAGCTAATCACCAGTCTCGAGGACATTCTGGATGAATTGGGAGATGTAGGTCAGATCGTTAAACCTGAAGCAGACACGGCCCACGCTGATGCGGCGACCGTTCAACCTGACATGACGGCCAGACTCAGCTCCGACGAGAAACTGGTGTTCGACGCCCTGGGTACCGAGCCGGAGGAACTGGCCGCCATCGGCACGCGCTGCGGACTCGGCCTCGGCAAGGTGGCCTCGGTGCTCACTGTCCTGCAGTTAAAGGGCATGACTCGCCAGTTGCCGGGAAACCTCCACCTCAAGCGCAAGCCAACCTGACCGGGCGAGACGACCCCTATCCAGGCGGCATGCGGGCAGCCCAACCCCTGGTGAGGCTTGCGGCCTCTTTCGCAAATAACCTGCGACCGGCTGCGAACCAGCAGTTGCATTGGCAACAGGATTGTCTTGCCCTGCGTGAGACAGTACGCTAAGTTCCGTGGACTGTACCGACGGTCGGCTACCCGCCACTGAGCGGCGGTCGGCGCGGCAGGCAGCCGGGCCGTCGAATAATCCGGAATCGTCCGCGTTTGCGACAGGAGTCTGACATGGGAGCGACACTCGCCAACGCCTTGGTGGCATGGGAAACGTACCAGACCATTCTGGTCGTCGTCTTGATTGGCGTGATCGTTTTTTACAAGGTCTGGAAGAGCAAGCAGCAGTAGCTGCCAAGCGGCATCGCGCCGCACGTGCCTAAATCGAGGGGTCGTGCGGCAGCGCTACAAGCGGGCAGCGCTCGCATTCAGCACGCTTGCGGCAGAAGCGTTTGCCGGTTTCCACCAGCAGCGCATGGTACTCACCGTAGAGCCGATCATCGGGTGGCAGTGTGCGCTCGAAGATAGCCTGGGTTGCGCCGTAGTCGCTTCCGTCCGGGCTGATGATGTAGTGCCGGCGCAGGATTCGGTTCGTGTAGGCGTCCACGACGAAGGTGGGCACGCCGCCGGCGTATAGCAGTATGGCGTCGGCGGTTTCCGGCCCGATCCCGGTAACCGACAGCAGCTCCCGCCGGGCAGCGCGGCGCTCCAGCGCGAACAGCGCATCCAGATCGCCGTCGAAACGCGATTGCAGCCACCGGGTGAGGTTCTTGAGTCGATCTGCCTTGACCCGGTGGGTGCCGGACGACCGGATCAACTCTGCCAGCCGGTCAGCGGCGATGCTGTTGATGCGCCGGAGGGTCAGGCAGTCAGCCTGCCGGAGCGAGCCGATGGCTCGCTCGACGTTCTTCCAGGACGTGTTCTGGGTGAGTATAGCCCCGATGATAACCTCCTCCCGCGTGTCGGCCGGCCACCAGTGCTGGGGGCCGAGCGCCGCGTACAGCAGATCATACATCTGGCGGACTATCGGGCGGGAAGAGCGATCCATGGGTATCATCGCGGCAGGCGGCCGGTTCAGCGGTTATCAGGCAGCGGCACCATAGGGGTAACATGGCACGGGCTCAAGGAGGAACTCGTGGCGAACCTGCCGCCCGCCGGCGCGGGCTGGCTCATCCGCTCGAGTCGCTGGTCTTCCTGCTGCCGCTTATCGTGCTGTACGAACTGGCCTCCCTGCAGTTTCAGCCCTCGGACTTTGGCGGGGCCCTGGATCGCCAGGACCGCGTGGTGGCCTTCCAACTGCTGCGTACCTTCTTCGAACTCTTCGGGCCAACCGGCAAATGGATGCCGGCGGTGGCGGTCGTAGCGATCCTGCTTGGCGCCCAGGCCGCCTCTCACCAGCCGTGGCGGGTCCGCCCGCGCGCCGTGATGCTGCTCTATGCCGAGGCGGTAGTTTGGGCCGTACCGGTTCTGCTCGTCTCGCAGGTCTTCAAGCTGGCGGCGAGCAGCGAAGCGGGCGGCCAGTTGTGGTCCAATCTCGTTCTGGCGGTGGGCGCCGGGATATACGAGGAACTGGTCTTCCGCCTGGTCCTGATCTGCGTCATCGTCATCATCGGTGCCGACCTGCTGCGCCTGCCGGTCTTCTGGACGACGGTCTTCGGCGTGCTCGCGTCGGCCGTGCTCTTCGCCGCCCACCACCATCCGCCGGTAGGCAGCGAGCCTTTCGCGGCGCCGCGGTTCATCTTCCGCACGTTGGCGGGGATATACCTGGGCGTGATCTTCATCTGGCGGGGGTACGGCGTCGCCGCCGGCACCCACGTGGCGTATAACGTGGTCGTAGTGTCGCTTACGGTTTGATGCCGGACCGCCCGTTCGACGCTTCCGCCGGTATCTGCGAGGGTCGCCCCCGGTCGAAGAACAGCGTGGGCAGCGAGCGTACCAGCCCTACGGTATCGTAGAGCATCTCCACCTCGCCCCGGCAGTTGTACCAACAGTCACGGCAGGTGTTGCCTGCTGACCGCTCGCGCAGCAGCCTGACAATCTCGCTGGCCGGTTCTCGATAGAGGTTGGCCACTGGACGGGTCCGCTCCTCGACACAGATGGCGATGTCGCCCAGCGAATCGATGCTGAAGAACGCTCGCCCGGCCCGACAACCTGGCACTCCGCCGTCCAGAGCCTGGTCGAACCTGCCCAGGAACACCTCGTTGCTCAGGAAGTTGCGGTGCCTGCGTTTTAGGTCTACGAGGTACTGCCCAACACTGTCGGAGGTGTTGACGAACCGCTCGTTGCCGGTCTTGCGCAGACCATAGGGCTGAAGCATGAAGAAGGCGTCGTGGTCCGCCGCCAGTTGCAGCAGCGGTTCGATGTGACTGAGGTTGTCGTCGAGCAGGACGCACATCAGGTTGACGCGCTGCCAGTCGTGTTGGCGGGCTCGCGAGAAGTGGTCGAGGGCCGCCACCGCCCGGTCGAAACATCCCTTCATTCCGCGACGCTTGTCGTGCTTGCCGGCGTCGGCGTAGTCGATACTCACCGAAGCTCCCCAGAGGCCGGCCTCGAACAGGTCGGTGGCCAGGTCCGGGGTGATGAACCAGCCGTTGGTGGTTACAAACGGAAAGTGAAATCGTCCGACGGTTCGGACGATGTCCACCATGTCCGGGCGGAGGAACGGCTCCCCACCGGCCAGCGAAACCAGCAGCGACCCCAGCTTGGCCAGCTTGCCGGCGCCGGCCTCGATCTGTCCCAGGCTCTGTTCGGGAAGTTCGCCCAGAGGGTCCTTCCAGTAGTTGCAGAAGCCGCAGTGAAAGTTGCAGCGATAGGTGACCTGCCACGCGCACCACACAGGGTTGAGGCCGGACCAGGCGCGAAACAGACGCCACTTCTTGGTCGAGGAAGTAACCACTGGCGTTCTCCCCATCCCGGGAACCGCGCCGTCGCCCAGCGCTGGCTTGTGCTTATAGAGCTAGACAGGCCATGTTGCAAGGAGATAGCGTGTCAACGAAGTGGCGTGGCCGACGATACCGGCGAATCGTCCCGCAGCCGGGACGCACGTCGGCCGCGAAGTATCAGTCGCACGCCGCGCAGGCGGCGGCGCATGGCATACCACAAGCGTGCCCCCGGGCTCATCCGCTGCTTCGAGCCCAGGACCCTGGCGAGCCGGTCGATGGAAGCGGCGGGCATGCCGGGCATGTCCAGAACGCTGTGTTGCCGCAGGAAGTTTTCCTCGCCTCGATTGCTCAGCCAGCCCTTTTCGCTACATAGCTGGCGGGCCGTGGTACCCGGCAGAGGATAGAAGACGCGCACATCGTGCTCGCTGGCCTGGAGACGATCAACGAGTTTCACGAGTCGCGACAAGGAAACTTCGGTACTATAGGGAGCGCCCACCAGGCTGACCGCCCGAGTACGAATGCCACGAACCCGCAAGCGATCGAAGGCGGCCACGAGCTGGTGGTCGCTGACGTCCATGGTCAGGATCTCGTTGCGGACGAAGTCGCTTTCACTGACGATGTGTATCTCCGCCAGGGCACAGCCGGCCTGGGCCAGCAGTTCGGCTGTGCCCTGGCGGAGATACACAT
>JANQGB010000919.1 GCA_028277545.1 Phycisphaerae bacterium
GGACGTGCCGTATGCCTTGCATTTGCGCGTGCTTGACTCAACCGACGTGGCAGCTACGGTCCGCTTCATGTTGCAGTGGGCCCGGAGGCCCGGGTCGACTCAGGAGGAGCTTGTACGCTCGGGCGGAGTAACTGACCAAGTCACCCTCCACTGCGGCCAGCAGTACGTCAGAATCGTCGAGGCCGCAGGCGGCGACTGTTCCTTCGCGGTCATCGTGCGTGTGCCCAGAATCCTGTGGCGGTACGCACCGCATCCTCCGTTTGAGGAACCGGCGAAAACCTAGCGACACTGCTATCGAGGAAGCCAGGCTATGATTGGCGACCTCAGCGACCGACTCCCGGCCGGCGCCCGCTGCTCAAAGTGCGCCTACCTGTTGCGCGGTTTGCCTGAACCCGTGTGCCCCGAGTGCGGCCAGCGGTTCGATCCTTCGGACTCCGCGTCTTTCACGCTTGCGCCTCGGTGGCGACGATGGATCAGGCCGATCGCAATCGCACTGACGGTGGTAGGCATCCTGTTCGCCCTCCGGCCTCGTGGACTGTCGAAGGCTGAACTTACCGTGACCTGCAACACGTGCGGCTGGCAGGCCTCTGTGTCCCGCTGGGAGCTTCGCCCTCCCAGTTGGATTCCGTTTCGATATCCCGGCCACACGTCAGCCACCCTCGGGCGCGCCGATCTCCTGCCTGATGCCTACGGTCGGCCAGGCAAGGACGTCGTACCCCCACCAGTGGCGCTGCCCCAGGAGTGCCAGCACGTCTACTCGGCCGCGCTGAAGCTGCCAACTCGCAGCCTGTCTGCCGTAGCGTCGCCCGGGGAGGTCGTCACTATAAACGGGGACTTCGTCACCTTTGCCAGCGCAGAAACTGTACTCAAGGCGGTCATGTGGCCGCCAGGCGGCACTATCACTATCACGACCGCCCCAGAGCCGGAAGCGAGCAGTAACTCTCAGCAGTCGTCTGCGTCTGGTAGAGACAGCGGGGGTCCGTAACTAGGGTTATCAAGAGGTTCGGCGTTTTGCAGTGCGGGAAATTGAGCGTCCTGGGACGCAGATGAGGCCGCGAGCCTAGGCGTGTAAGAAGGATGCGATCATCAGCTCTGAGGATCTCGACGCCACGGAGTAATACTATCGTTGGCTACTATGCTCGCGAAGGGGATAATCGAGTACTGGAAACAGCGAAAGCTTATGGATCAGGAGTATCATTAATGTTTAAGATTTTATGTACTGCAATACTGGCAGTTGCTACGGGAGCAACGGGCATAGCGCTTGGCAGGAAGGCCGACGTTGCTCCTGGTTCCAACGCCCAGCCGGCGGACGCATCTGTTACTCCCTTCGAACGTGCCGGCCAACTCGGTGATGTCTTAGCCCAAATTGATCGACTCAGCGACATGAAGGTGCGGCCCCTGTGGGCAGACCTGGAGACGGTTGGTATCACTCCGGACACGCCCGTCTCCATCAGCTTCACCAGCGGAGTGTCCCTCGAAAAGGCCCTTTTTCTCCTCATGGCAGATATCAATGGCCAAGAGAGACGCGTCGACTACTCTGTCAGCAATGGCGTGGTCCTAGTGGGTACGAGGGATCTGGTAGAGCGAAACAGGCGCGTGTATGTGGACGTGTACGATGCCCGCGACCTTGCCTGGGATACTACTACACTGGAAGAGGGCGGCCGGCCTGTGCCGACGCTGTCGCAGGTCGTAATGCTGGCAGTTGACCCCGGCGCGTGGGCTACACTTGGCAACCGGTTCTGGCATATCTCCGAGTATGAACGCAGCCTGGTGATCACCACGACCGAGGAGAACCACAAGCGGATCGCCCAATTGCTAGATCATATGCGGGCGCTCCTGGTCCAGGCCGAGTAAGTGTGGCGGGCGCCAAAGTCTGAAGCGGGTACGGTCCCGCTGATCGCGCAGCAGATTGGTTCAGTTGGAGTTAGGCTCATGATTCCCAAGTGGTCATTAGTGGCGCCGGGGTGCCTGTGGCTCGCCGTGGCACTTTGCTCTGGATGTTCCGGCGGGATGGAAGAGCGTTGGCACGTTCCTACACGCGTTAGCGTGGTGAACGATGAGCTCGGCGAGCGTTTCATCGACGGGCCATATTGCGTGCAGTATCGTGCGACGAAGGGAGTTCCAAGCCTGGGTGAGAGTTTCGCGCTTCTGACGGCACCTGCCGATGGTCGTGTAATCCTCCCTACTGCCTCTGAGGAGTTCTTTCAGAAAGTCCATCAATCACAGGGGCCGAGCCTCAGTGACTTTCGAGTTGACCTCGAGTATCGCGTTGAGGAGCGCGGTGTGGTGACCGGCCAGTTGAAGATCGATCGCTTCAACCCCGACCGTGCGCACTGGTCCAGGTGCATGAATACGAAGCTCGGCGAGCCAATCACGATGCTCCTGGAAACGCCCGGACAAGTGCCCGTGACCATGCAGCTTCGGGTGTTAAAGGTTGCAGGCGGCCACGAGCGAGAGGGATAGTCGGTACGGATCCCGCGAAGCACGGGTGAGCGGGCTTCGCTGCGTGCTTCATCGACGGCTTGCGCTACAAATGACCTCAAGAAGTTTCTCTCTGTGCTCTCGGTGCCCTCCGTGGCTAAGAGAAAGCCGTTGGCCTGAAACAAGAGGCGTGTTGTTTAGCCACAGAGGTCACAGAGGTCACTGAGGCCTGATATTCTATGACAAGAGGCGACAACAGCCGTGCACCAGCAGGCTAGGCGTCTTGCGTCATGATCCGTACTGAATCGTTCCATAGCCCTGTTCGTATAGCGGTACTGTCAGCGTGGCGACTGAGCGTTGTCCTTGAGCCGCAGGCTTCTCCCCCTGCGCACGTCCGCGCGGACTGAAATCCGCGGCTCGTCAGGGATCGGTGGCGATGGCCCGGGGCGTCAGGCCCGGGCGGTGGGCGGCTTGGACCAGGGCGGCCAGGTCCCGCTCCGAAACTGTACCGGTTCGGACATGATAGGTGCTGTCGGGCCTCACGATCAGGAATGCCGGGGCCCGGCTGACGCGATACTGGGCCATGAGCTGGCGGTTGGCCGGCGCTGAGAAGTCGAGCTTACAGTTAATGGTATTGCTAAACAGGGCGGCCACGTCCTCCTGTTCGAGGAGCCGGGCCATGCGGTTGGATTGCTCGGAGTAGAGCGAGGTGAAGAAGACGAACAGGTTGACGCCGCGGTGACGGGCGTGCGCGGCGGCCCGCGAAAAGTCGGTATACCAGTTGACGGAGACCCTGGGGCTGGCCGCCACCGCGGCCGGGCCGCTGCCGGGCTTTCTGCCGGGCGCCTTGGACGTGGTGACGAAACGCACGATCTGCTCGGCGGTCATCGGCCCCGTGTGAGCGTGATACGTGCCGTCACGATGCACCAAGACAACTGATGGCACCTGCGTCGCGCCGTATCTTCTCATGTGCGTACGGTTGGGCAGATAGTCCATGTCCAACAGGCAGTTGACCGTTTCGGTGAAATGACGGGCCACCTCCGGCCGGACGAGAAACAGGTTGAGCAGCTCGGTGGACTCGGGCGACAGCCACCACTTGTACACGATGAGCAGCTCGCGATTCTGTCTCCTGGCCAGGCTGACAGCGTCTTCGTAGATGCCCTGCCAGCGATAGTCGATCGGCCGCGGTATCTGCGGATCGAGCTGCGGCCTGCTGCCGGGTGCCTTGGCCTGGGCGAAGAAGGACTGCAATTCCTGCAGATTCATGCTCCCCTGGCGGGAGTGGTAGGTGCCATCATCGTGAATAATCACCAGGGCCGGTGCCTGCATCGCACCGTACTGGGCGGCGTACTTGCGATGCGGGGCGAACTCGGTGGTCAGCATGCAACGGACCTTGTCCCTGAGCAGGGCAGAGGCCTGGGGTGTCTCGAGGAGGTCTTCCAGCTGGCCGGATTGCGTGTCGAAGGGTGCCTTGTAGAAGACCACCAGCGCACGTTTCTGAGTGCGGGCCAGGCGCTCGGCCTCATCGTAGTGCAGGTGCCAGACCGGCGCACAACCCGCCCCCACCGCCAGCGATGCAGCCAGCAGCAGGACCCGCCCGTACCGCGACCGCCGGCCGGTTAACCGCTGCAATGCCAGTTCCATGCCCATAGCCGGGCGGCGTTTCGCCGGTCGTGTACCGTCGATACCGCCGTCTGGTGAGAATCTAGTTTGCCTGGACCGGTGTTGCAAGCGGACCGGCCCGGCGGGATGCACCGCCGGACGCTATCACTTCGTTGCGTACTTTACACTGCAGCCGTAGGGCTTGGTCGTGCCCACGGCCACCGTCGAGCCCTTGAGAACAGCCTCAACGGCGTCTTCCACGTAATTCCGGGGGGAAGCCTCGTTCTTGCCCGGGGGGTTGTTGTCGATAGCCCCGGCGTAGACCAGCGCGCCGGCCTTGTCGATGACAAACATGTGGGGAGTGGTCCTGGCCCCGTAGGCCTTGCCGACCTTGCCGTCCTGATCGTGCAGGATGGGATAGGCGATACCCACCTTGCCGGCGTACTCCTTGTTCGCCTTGGGGTCGGCGTAGTGCGACGAGTCAATCGCCAGCCACACCACGTCCCGGTCCTTGTACTTGTCCGCGATCCGCTGCATGGTCTTGTCCTGGTGTTTGACATCGCTGAAGGGGCACTTCTGGTTGATCCACTCCAGGACAACGACCGAACCCTTGTACTCCGACAACTTGCGAACTTTCCCGTCCACGTCCTTCAGCGCGAACTCCGGGGCCGGCTTGCCTACCTCGGCCTGAGCGGACTTGTCCTTCTCCCCGGCGCTGGCTGTGTCAATCAGCGCGACCAGGCCAAGGGCAGCGGTCGCCAGGCACAGTGTCTTTACACGGTTCATGTCGATTATCTCCAGGATCACGAGAACGCCGCCCAAGCCATGAGCGACAGAAGCCGGCGACCCATCCTCAGGCCCGCCGGCCGGGCCAGATTATTCTTGGGAAGCAGGTGGTTTCGGTCCAGTTCTTGCCTTGGAATGTCTGCCGACAGGCGTCCCCTGCGGCGGCCGTGCAGCCGGCCCGCCGGGGAGTTCGGATGGACGAAACAGAGCGGCAGCGGTAAATTGGCGGGCTGTAAGGTTCGTTAAGAGGTCGTGCGAGGAAGGAGCAACCCAGTGGCACGTCTGCACGAATATCAAGGCAAAGAACTGCTCAAGAGCGCGAAAATCCCCGTTCCTGAAGGCGGAGCCGCCTCGACCCCGGAGGAGGCGACGGAGATCGCCGCCCGGATCGGCGGGCCGGTGGTGGTCAAGATACAGGCCTGGACCACCAGCCGGGCGGCCAAGGGCGGAATCAAGTTCGCGGACACTCCCGACGAGGCTGGCCGATTGGCGGGCGAGATGCTCGGCATGAAGGTGGGCTCCTTCACCGTAGATAAGGTGTTGGTCGAACAGAAGTTAGAGATCGCCCAGGAGTTCTTCGCCTCCATCATCGTGGACGACGCTGCCCGGCAGCCGGTGCTGATCTTCACCGCCGGCGGCGGGAGCGGCATCGAGGAACGGGCCGCTGGCGGCCAGATGGTCAAGCAGCACATCGACGTGCGCGAAGGCCTGCCCGACTACATTGCCCGGAACCAGGTGCGGGGACTGGGTGTCAAGGGCACCGCCCAGCGCCATGGCCAGATCACGCTGGGCGGAGCCCTTGACACCCACTCCCCGCACCTGGTTCC
>JANQGB010000970.1 GCA_028277545.1 Phycisphaerae bacterium
GGGCAGACTACCCGGCCTACTCCTGCCGCCACACCGGCACCGGCCGCGTCGGCCGCTCTCCAGGGCGCTAACCAGCCGGAATTCATGTCGCTCGACGAGGAGGACGACTCGATCGGCGAGTTCTAGCCACGTACTCGGCGTGACGGCGACGAACGACCTGCCCTGAGCTCTTACCGAGACTGCCTGGCAGGCCGAGCGGGCGAACACGAGGCGGAGCGCCGCCCCGGGTTCGCCCGCTGGTCTGCGCCTGTCGCCGGGGGGGTGAGGCGGGCGTCCACCAACTCACAGCGGAACCTTCGCGGCGGGCTGTGGAGCCGGGCGCGGCGCCGGCCCCCTAAGAACCTACCGGGTGGCGACTGACGCGTGTTTTTGGCAGATTCGCCCCGTCAGTGACCCACGGGCGGCTGCCCGCTATACGGTTCGGTTGCGCATGGGGCGAATGCCCTATTTTTTTTAAGAGCTTGCAACAGTTCCGGCTCTGTCGAGCCGATGCTGAAAGCGACGCGACAATCGCAAGGGAAAGTCGGGGGCGACTGAGCGTCAAGCGTGAAACCTCACCACGCAAGGCCGAGAGCCGCGAAGCCTGAGCCGAGCGACTGGCCGGTAGCCACGCCTCCGCACCTTCCGCGTCAATACAGATGACTCGACCGCTGACCGGGCTCTGCCTGATGGCAGTGTGACGCCGCTCTGAACCGGCGCACCTGTCCCGAAGAGTGGCTGGCGGCGGTGAGTGCAAGATGAGCCACTCCGGGCGAGGATCGTATGGTGCGTAAGTAACGCACCGAGCGGCCGGCCCGGTCCTGATAGTCCTGTTCCTGCCGATGGGGGAAGCAAACGCCGTATTTGCGTGTTTCCCGGCGTTTGCTTCCCCTCCTTCCTTATCTGACCAAGTCCGCCAGGCGTAGGCCGCATGGGGCAAATTGCCGATTTCTCGTAAGTTGGCACTGAATCCAGACGATGAGAGCAGCGGGCCTTGCATAGTGTTAATTTGCGAGCCGGGGTGTCGACCTCTTTCGGGAGAGCTCATCATGAAGTGGCAATGGACGGTAGGGCGACGGATCGGTATCGGGTTTACAGCAGTACTGGTGGGTCTGGCGGCCGTGGCCGGTTGGTCGGTAGCTGGTTTCAGCGGGATAGCCGGCAACCTGACCGAGGCCGTAGGCTGTAACGTACTGCAAAACGACATAACTCAGCGGGAGGTGGACCATCTCAAATGGGCCGCCAAGGTGAGCACTCTGCTCACCGACGAGAGCGTTACGGAGTTGCACGTACAGACCGACCCGACCAAGTGCGCCCTGGGTAAGTGGTTACACAGCGACTCGCGAGCCCGGGCGGAAGAGCTGGTTCCGGAGATCACACCACTGCTGGCCGCGATCAACGAACCCCACAAAAGACTGCACGAGTCGGCCATAGAGATCCAGCGCGTATTCAGGCCGGCTGATCTGGAGTTGCCAGCCCTGCTGGTCGAGAGGGAGTGCGACCATCTCAGGTGGGCTAATGCGATCCGCGACGCGTTCCTGGAGAAGAGGTCGTCGCTTAACGTCCAGACTGACCCGAACCTCTGCGCTCTAGGCAAGTGGCTGAAGTCGCCCCAGGCGGCGCACGCACTGGAGATGGGAGATGCAGAATTCAAGGCCACCTGGGAGGCGCTGATCACCAGTCATGCGAAGCTGCACGCGTCGGCCGGGAAGATCGAAGAGAACATGGCGTTTGATCGCCTGGCGGCCGCCGAGAAAGACGTGAGCGACAGGTTCGGGGAGTTCCTGGAAGCTTCGGATGGCCTGCTCACCCGCCTTAATGCCACGCTGGAGACGATAGTCTACCCGGCCAAGGAACAGGCGGCGGAGCAGCAGGACCTGGACCAACTGGTGAAATGGTCCGGCGTCGATACCCAGATGCATGACGCGGCCATTACCCCAATTCTGGCGGCACGACTGGCAGCGGCCAATCTGGAGCGTGACCATTCTGCCGAGCGGTGGTCCGACCTGGATGCGCGGCTCGAAGACGTGCGCACCGGGGCCGATGCCTGGTCTAAGTTGGTTGAGGACAACGCGGGATGGGATGAACTGTCCCGGGACTTCGATGGTCTGCTCGCCGGATGGACCGAGACGAAGGACCGTCTTCGGGCGGCTTACGGTGATGTGGCGGACGCGCAGGCTTCTGTCGCGCTGGCCAGGACGACTCTGACCGAAGTGACTACTCCTCTTCTCGAGGCGACAGCAGCGACCCTGGAGGAACTCAAGGATTCGGCGGTCGCCGACATGGACGGTCTCAAGCAGGCTGAGCGGGTGTTCGCCGACCAGACCATGGCGGCCCTGGCTGAGGTTCAGCCGCTACTGGTTGAGATCTCAGAAAAAGCCAGCCAGGTTGCTGCCGCCAACAACGACGGTATACAGACCCGCGCGACCAGCACGCGCTTCCTGGCGACTGTGGTGAGTATTGCGGTGGGCATTGGCGGTGCCCTGCTGGCGGTGTTCATCACCAGAAGCCTGGTTCG
>JANQGB010000981.1 GCA_028277545.1 Phycisphaerae bacterium
CGGTTGATGATCTGGAGAACCCATCCTTCACGCTGGTCTTCTCCTCGGGCGATGGCGGGGGCCTGGGAACCGATCTTGATGCTGACGGCAACGGCGCCCTTGACAGTGTCGCCGCATTCGGGACGGTCTTTGACGCAGTCAGCATTCCTGACGCCGCTGGTGACGCCGGCTATTACGCCGGGCAGCTTGGCGGAGTTGATTTCAGTTTCACCGGTAACGAGCCCGAACTCGTCTTCCGCGAGTTGACCACCGGCGGGTGGATCGCGGTGAATGATCTGGATGATCCGCTCGACGGCATATTCGGTGCCGATGGCACTGAGTACGTCGCCGCGGATTTCCTGAGTGATCCGTTCACTCCCACGTTCGGGGCGGCCAACCCGGCGTTCGTTCCGGAGCCGTCGTCGCTCGTGGTCTTTGGCCTCGCGGCGATTGGCCTGCTGCGCCGCCGCACCTGAACGAGTCACCTTGCGGGTGGATAATCGTGGCACCGATCACTGGTTCGCCCGGCGTCTGGAGTAGCAGGCAGCGTGCCAAGCTGCTATGCCGTGTCTCAATGACACGGGAGGCGGGATGGCCGGGCACTGGCAGGCTCCCGGTGCCCCGAGCGCCGATCTCTTGACCGGTGCCTATCCCGCCGGGCAACTAAATGATCGATCAGCACTCCCGGTCGTGCTACGCGGTTGTGAGCGACTCTATCCGGCCGTGAGGTGTATGCCTTCGCGGCGGAGAAGCTGCGCTACGCGAGCGGTACACCTGCACATCACGCCCGGCTGAGCTAGATCCGTTGCAGGTTGTCTGGTTCGATCGTGTATTGGTGACGCACGTTGCCCGTGTTGCGCGTTGACGCCGGCTCGAAGAGGAGCACGTGGGCCGGGTGTCGGGCCACCGGCTTGTGCTCTATTCCTCGCGGAACGATGAAGAACTCGCCTTCGCGGAGCTCGACGGCGGAGTCACGCAGGCAGATCGTCACCTCGCCCTTTAGTACCAGAAACAGCTCGTTCTCGCTCTCGTGCCGATGCCAGACGTACTCTCCCTCGAACTTCACCAACTTGACGAATTGCCCGTTGAGCTCACCAACGATCTTGGGCACCCACGCTTCGTCCAAGGAGTCGAACTTCTGTTTCAAGCTGACCTTTTCCATCGCATCATCTCGATTCACGTTCCGCGACCAACCTCGATTCGCTAATCCAGCTCCGATCGGCCTACCACGATCCTATCGCTGATGACATCCGGCCGACTGGAACGATGCGGGCCTGCGACCTGCCGCACTACTGGATCGAACATGCGGCTGTGGCACGCTGTTCCTCGCTGTCGCATAACGACTTAGGTGCTTAGCCCGCACCGCCCTTGCTTCCAGAGCGCTCTCACAGGAGGGCGATGTCCCAAGAGGGTACTTGTGGAACGGCCCAGGCCGCGATAGCCTGCCAACAGCACTTCGCTGGTTGACTTGGGCCGATCCGTCGTTCGCAGCGGATCGACAGGACCGCACTACACACACATCTGAAGGAGGTACACGATGGCCGTTCAGATCAACAAGGTCGATGTCTGGGCCGGGGATATCGCGGACAGCCCCGGTGGTCTCTCGGCTACCCTGGAGGCACTCGCCGAGGCCGGGGCGAGCCTGGAATTTGTGATCTCCCGCCGGAGGCCGGAGAAGCCCGGACGTGGTGTCGTCTTCCTGGCGCCCGTGCGAGGGCCGAAGGCGATTCGGGCGGCCCGCGCTGCGGGCCTCTCCAAGGCCGCCAGAATGTTCTCGCTCCGCCTGGAAGGCCCCGACAAGCCAGGTTTCGGCGCCAAGATCTCCGAGGCGATAGCTGAGGTTGACATCAACATGCGCGGATTGTCGGCAGCGGCCATTGGTCGCAAGTGTGTGGTCTATTTCGCTTTCGACACCGACGCGGACGCCAAGAAGGCCAGCCGGGTACTCAAGAAGAAGTTCGGCGGTAAGTAGGCCCGCTCGGCGCGACCGGTCGCGGGATAAGGACCCCGGTTGGTGGCTTGGCGAAGCTCTCCACGGCGCACGTGGACTGGTGCGCTGTCGGTCCGTCCGTCGCGAACAGCGGTAGATGCCATCGACGACGTAGCTGACGTTCCAGGCACTTTCATACTGGTGGAAGGACTTCGGTGTTCCCCGGTCGGCCCGTTCACCAACTACCGAGCCCCGCTCCGGAACTCGCGATGGGCGGTAGTCCGTGTCACTCGGGCGGGTATCATCGGCAACATCACGGCCCTGCTCATCACCGCCGACTACGCCACCATTCTCGAAACAATCAATATCGGCAACGTTGATCCGCCCAACGATTGCGCCATGGACTGGTTCGGCGTCGATGGCTGCGGCGAGATGATCACTTCGGAGAAGCCTTCGAACTGCCTGGCACCATCGGCCAGCCCGACGCCACGCCGCTTGACACACCCATGAGCGACGTCGGCGGAGACATCGAACTGGCCGGCGGCGGAGCGCCGATTCCCGGCAGTTGCGACCAGGACGACGACGCGGACGTTGGCGATTCCGCAGAGCCTGAGGCTTGATTCCAGGGCCCGACAGCCGCTCTCACCGCCGGCTGCGAATGTTATCACCTTGAGCAGAATAGTCGGGTAGACCAAAGACACTTCACCGCCTTTGCCCGGAACCTCGCAGGCTGAAGAGTCCACGGCTTTCGACGTGCCCGAGCGGACAGCCGGCGCAATGTAGGAAAGCCGAGCAGGTGGGCCGAGGCATGGATCAGTCTGGTTTGCGCACCGGACCCGACCCAGGGGGTGCGACTGCCGGGACCGAATCCCACCTGGAAAGATGCGGCCGATGGACCGAAACGTACGCGAAGAGATTGCTCGCGTTTATGTCAGACGCCGAGGTTCGGGCGCTATTTTCCCTTGAGGGCCGGGCCCCGAACGGGGTCGCCACAACTGTTAATCAAACCTGTCGCGCCTTCTTGGGAAGGGCGGTGCCCACGCCGAAGATGCTTGGCCGCCCGCCGCCTGTGAGAAGGTGCACGCCCTGTGAACGCCGCTTGAGCAGGGCGCGAACATAAGGATGAGCCAATGACGAGTCAACGAACCTGGAGGCACAGAAACCTATTCCTCGCGCTCCTATGTACTCTGTTGTGCGCCTCGGTGGCCCACGGACAGGGCGTATGGGGCGATCCGGGGAACTCGACGTTCCAGGCCCGCTGCGCGGCGTCTCACTACGCCGTCGACCCGCTCGACCCCGGGGGGGGATGCTCAACACAGATTCCGGGCGTCTCGCTTGGCGCGGAGTACAACGCCTGGGGATGGCCGGACGACTGCGCAACCGTGGCGGTACCTGGTCCGTGTCGGGTCAACTGTCCAGGCCCCCAATGTGCCGCATTGGCGCCGACGGACTACTGCCAAGTCAACCCGTCGACGTCGATGATTCCGCTCCCGGACGTTTACGACGCCTTCGGCTGGGCGTTCGCAAATTCGACGGTGGAAGGCAACTGCGGGCTATGGGGCGCGGGCAATGCGCTGGCCACGTATACGGGGGTCGGCACGTCGGAGCTGACCATTGCCTGGCACATGGGCGCGCAAGCCGGCAGCAACTGCGAGTGCACGGAGCAGGTTCCGCCGCACGATCCTCCGTGCAACAGCACTTACCAATACTGCGCCCGGGGCAGTGCCGACATGGACGTCACCATCGCAGTCACCGTCGATGGCGTTCCGCCAGGCACGCCGGTGCTCATCCACGCCGAGTGGTACAGCATGGTCCATAACTCGTACGACCCTGAGGATGAGATCACCCCGGACGATCCGGCCAGCATCACGGTCGATTTCGTGCGCGTGGGTGCTTCTGACCTGGTCCCCCCAAATCTGGTGATGAACAATAACGGCGGACTGCTGCTACTGCCTCCGGGCGGCGGGAGCGGTGTTATCCCCGCTCTGGGCGGAGATACCATCGAGTTCACGATCGGGGCCGACGCGACGGCGGCCATCGAGTACGAACCCAAGGTGTGCTACCAACACCAGGATCGCTCAGAGGCCACGGTGAGCGGCAAGCTCCTGCTGAGTATCGATGGGGCGCCAAGCCTGTCGCTCACCCCGCCGTATGCATACGCGCCCGGGTCGTTTGCCGAGTTCTCCCTGGACATTGGGTCGGACGCCGAGATGAGCGACCCGAACGCCGACGGCGACGAGGTTTTTGACCCCGGCGACCTGTACCCGTGGGGCGGCGCGGCCCTGGGGCCGGGAGGCGCCGACGGCATCCGTGACGACGCGCTCATCTTCGGCGCGGACTACTGGCCGCAGGCGCCGGACGGTCCGCCGCCCGTCACTGGTGCCCTCACCTGTCAGTCGACTGGCGCTCCCATCGATGATGTCCTGCTTGGAAGCCGGTTCGATCTGGACGGCAGCGACGCGCTCGGCCAGGACCTGGTGCCACTGATTCCGCCGGGCCCGCTGCCAAGTCCGATTTTCCTGGCGCAGCACAACATTGGCTGCGTTTACCGGCCAGACAACCTGGTCGTCTCCTTCGACGATGACGACCCCAGCCACTATATCGGGAGCACGACCGGTTATTGCGGAATCCCGGTGGATTCCAGCGGTGAGTTCGATTCACGCCCAACGTTCGGCACCACGCAGGCGCGCGATGAAATACTGGGCATCGTCGGCGTTCCCTCGGTGGCGGCGACGGTGTCAACTCAGGTCATCGGCACCTATCCCGTCCTGGACGAGGCGAACCTGCACATTGATCTGGACCCGAACCCCGATTTTGACGAGGCCGATGACGACGACGTCGACGCCCTCGATGCGGCCGCGGCGAACTGCGACTGGCACTACTTCTGCTCCGATCATGAGGCCACGGGGCAGAGCGGAGGGTTTAATCTTGACGCAGGTGGTATCTACCGCGTCAACCCGCTCGGCGGATCACCGGTGAAGGTGGTCGACGAGTTCATCCACCTCGGACTGGACGAGGCCACCGACATCGATGCCTTCGAGTTCGTATGGTTGCCGCATCCATCCGGCGGCGGGGACGCCCTGGCCTTGTTGTTCAGCGTGTCGCTGGACGACTGGCTGACGGTCGGCATCGACGAGGACGGCGGCCTGAACCCCAGGCAGCTTTACGGGTCATTCCTCGACGGCACGTACTTCGACTACCTCGGATACGAGACGCCCGGAGGAATGCTGGTTCCCACGCCATTCGATGATGACGTGGACGCGCTTACCGCCTCGCCGGTGCCTTTCGTGACCTCACCGTGCAGTGCCGCGGCATCGGCCGTTTTCGCCGACGGGTTCGAGTCATATCCTGCCGGGCAGGCCATTGCCGGGTCCGGTGGCTGG
Organism: Phycisphaerae bacterium; assembly: GCA_028277545.1. Taxonomy (GTDB): domain Bacteria; phylum Planctomycetota; class Phycisphaerae; order UBA1845; family UBA1845; genus JANQGB01. The sequence continues at coordinate 5,293 of JANQGB010000981.1, forward strand.
GATGTCTGGCCGGACCCGCTGGGTACCGCTGGGGACGTGTCGACTGCCCAGGCCGCCACCGGCACTCAGTCGGCACGTATCATCGCCGGTGACGACGTGGTGCAGCAACTGTCCACCAACCCGATGGGCAAGTGGACGGTCACGGTCTACACGTACGTCGCGAGCACGGCGACGGGGGTGGGGTACTTCGTTCTCCTGAACGACTATGACCCGGCCCAGACCGCTTCGATGCCGTCCGACTACTGGTCCGTGCAGTTGAAGTTCGACGCCGACAACGCCAGTGTCACCGATGACTTCAGCGGCGGCACGGCCCCGCTGCTCTTCGATCAGTGGTTCCCGGTCCAGGCCGAGATTGACTTCAATAATGACCAGCTCGAACTCTACTACGCCGGAACCTTGGTGCACACCGCGGCGTGGACGCGCGGACTGCCGCTGGCGTCTCTCAATCTGGCTGCTGTTTATCTCTACGGTCAGTCCATCAGCGAGATGTACTTCGACGACGTCAGTGTCTGGGGCCTCGAGGACTGCAACGGGAACCTGGTGGCCGACATCTGCGACATCGCGGCCGGGACCAGTGCCGACTGCCAGGGCAACGGACGGCCCGACGAGTGTGAAACGCCGTTTCCGGACTTCGATGGAGACGGCGACGTGGACACAGACGATTACGCGGAGTTCTACGGTTGCTTGACCGGGTCGTGCCTGAATCCTCCGTGCGTCCCGCCGCTGTACAGCGGACCGTGCTGTGCACTGGCCGACGGCGACTCCGATGGGGACGTTGACCTGGAGGACGGTCAATGGTTCCAGGGCTTGTTCACCGGGCCGTAACTGTCGGCTGCTTGCTTGGAGCGATTCGACCGGCAGTATCCTGGCAGGATGCCCACTTCCGGTCCGTGTCCACGGAGTTGCCGGGCAACCTACTCGGTCAGTTGGCCGCTTGCCGGCGCCGCGTCAAGTGTCATGTTCCATCACCGAAGTCCGGCGGCGGCAACGCGTTATCGACCCATGTAGCACCGGATCCGGGCTCGCGTTCGACAAGGCTTGTCAAACCAACAGACTCGGCGATAGGCATAGCTTACGCGCAGGGGCTTGCCGCGACCATTGGGGCCGTAGACCTGCGCCTGGGGCCATACTATGACCGTTGCCAAGTGCGTCAGGCGTTACGCAGGCCTGTTCCAGGGCCAGGTGAGCTACCACACGCCGACGTGGCTCGCCCTCTGCGTGCAATCATGCTAGCCTTCTCCTGATTGCGCCCCTAGCGTCTTATGCCTCCGAGATGCGGGCGTAACCGTATTGTCTGGGAAGATCGACGGTTTGCTGGAGGGGGCCGGGGAGCCGGGAGACCGACTATGAAGATCGCTCTTCTCCTCACCGGCCTGGTGGTTTGCAGCGCTATTCAATTCGGCGGGGCCGCGCAATCCCCGGAGCCGGACTTGTACGGAAGCTGGATGAAGCTTCCTCAAGAGGAGTGGCCCAGGATTGCGCTTGTCAACCAGATCGACTACACCGACGGCCACCACCCCGTGGCTGGGTGCGGCCTGCTGCTGGAGGCCGGCGACGAGGTCCTGGCGGCGACCGCCAAGCACGTCCTGACCTACTTCAAGTCCGACAAGATGGACTCGGTCGATTTCAAGGGAACCTTGAGGTGCTGGAAGATGTTCCCCAAGGACCGTCCTGGAGATGTCGTACTGGTGGGCGAGTTGATCAACCAGGACGCAGAGGAGTCCCTGCACCGCATCCCCTGCCGGGAAGACTGGCTTCTCTTCACGGTCGAACAGGCCTCGAAGCATATCCAGCCGCTCCGGTTCCGCACGACGCCCCTGCGACGGGGCGAACCGGTCTATATCCTCGGTTGGCGCTATACCGAGAGAGACTGCCGCCAGGTCGTATACGAAGGCGAGTACGTCCGCTCCGAGGAGGGCGCGGTCCAGATCACTGTCCCGAAGTTGATCGACAACAGGATGCCGGGTTTGAGCGGTGCACCGGTGATCGACGCTCGGGGGTACCTGATCGGCATGATGTCGCGAGGCTCGGGCCGGATTCAGCGCCTGTCCCCGGTCGACTACCCGCGGGAACTGCTCGAGGGGCGCGCGGCTCGTCATCGAGTATCCCGGGAGCGACCGACCGGCGCCTGAACCAGCCGCGCACGAACCGTTGGACAGGAATACCGGGGAATTCTGCTGCCGGGGCGATTCTCCTGATTCGTTCGTCGATCGTTTTGCGCCATGTGTGCCGGCGTGGCCGGACGGAGCCGGCGCCGCTGGGCACGTCGCCGCAGCAGGATGCGTTGACCAAGGGGCCCCTGTCATGCGCGAGCAGTGACGGCTCGTGTCGTCAATGTGCTCAGGAAGTCGGCGAAGATCCTGGCCGGCCCAGGCGACCACCGCCGGCCGGCTGTTCGCCAGACCATTTCAAAGCAGCATGACCGTCGGACAGCCCGGTGCTTGCTGTCCAAGGGGTGTATGCCACGGGGCGCCGAGC
>JANQGB010001001.1 GCA_028277545.1 Phycisphaerae bacterium
CAGTGGTACCATCCAGGGCTTCGGCCACCGGCGGGGCCAGGATAGGCGGTCTGCTCTGGGCACGTTCCCGCTTCTCGATTTCGATGGACGACACCAGAATACTCGGTGACACCGCGGCCACCGGCACCCAGCCCGACTCCGCCCCGCAGGACCCGTTGAACACGCCGGGATCGTCGCCGGTGCAGATGATCTTTTCAAAGCAGGACAGCGGAGTGCCCACGATGTCGGCCCCGCGGACCAGCTCGTCCGGCCGTCCGTCGGCATAAATCCGGTAGACCACCACCGGCAGCACCTTGAAGGTCTGTGGTCCGCGGCGGGCCGTGCCGGTGAAGCCGCCGGTGATGTCCTCGAACAACAGCCCATAGGGCTTGTCCTGCTTCTGGCACTCGGCGATCAGCAGTCGTCGCAGTTCGTCGAAAGGCACCTGCTTCTGCGAGCTCACAATGAGGTTGCCCTGTCGGGACACCGCCGCCCGCCCCGGCTGCCGCCGGCCGTGGCCGTTGGATTTTGAGAAACCCTCCACCGGCGAGCGACCCAGCAGGAAGGTCTTGAGAATGCCGTTGTCCACCAACCTGACGTTCTGTGCGGGTACGCCCTCGTCGTCATACTTGTAATGCCCGCGCAGATCTTCCTGGCCGAACCGGGCCAGCGTCGGGTCGTCGTTGACCGAGATGAATTCCGGCAGCACCGGCTGGTCGATCTTCTTGGTGAAGGTCTGCCCCTCCTCCACGTCCTTCTGCCGATGACCCTCGATACGGTGGCCGAATATCTCGTGGAAGAACACGCCGCTGGCCCGGTTGCGGAGAATGGCCGGGCCGGTATAGGGCTCGACGATTGGGGCCGACCGCATGGCCAGCACCTGGTCGATAACACCGCGGAACTTCCGGGCGATCTCCTCGTCACCGGGCAGACCCTCCTGGTCAGCGGCGTTGAAGATGAACGATTGTGACAGATTCATGCCGTCGTCGGCCTTGGTGCGGGCGCTTACCTGCAGCCGCCAGCGGGCGGATGAAGTCTGCAGCCGGGTCCCCTCCGAGGTGACGCTGAACTTGTTGTCGGTCTCACCGGCCAGCGAGAGGCCCGAGCTGTAGATCAACGGGTACTCTCGTGCGATGGCCGACAGCTTGCGCAGCCGCAGCCCCCAAGCCTCGCGATCAGCGGTCAGGCTGACCGTAGGCTCGCTATAGACCGCCGGCTCTTCGCGCGAGAAGTCGTCGGACTTGTCCTCTTCCTCCACCTTGACCTTGACGTTGGTCAGCACCTGGGCATACCGCTTGACGGCGCCCTTGAAGGCCCGGTCCGTGGCCAGCCAGATCACCTGCCGCAGGGCGGCGGGGTTGTCGTCCAGGGCGACTCGATCCCCACCGTAGTAGCCGCGACCGCCTCGGCCTCGACCGCCGCGGATGTTGTGAGTGTTATCCAGGGAGTAGTCGCCGACGCGGAGATCCACGTCCAACTCCCGGCGCCGGGTCTGTGTATCCCGGCTGATTGCGCCCAGCGTAGCAACGATCGCCACCTCCTCGATCTCGGTCACGGTATAGCCCAGGTAGTATGGCTTGACGCCCTCCGGCGTTACCAGCTTGCCGAAGGCGTAGTCCAGTTCACCCTTCAGCACGTCCAGCAGCACCGGCTGGCCGCTCGATGTCGCGTCCGCGGCCGGCTGGTCGCCAAGCGACGGGCAGACGATGAGCGTGCCGAGACACAGCCCCGTCAGATACAGTCTGAAAGTCACGTTGAGCCCTTTCGCTAGAGACCCGCCTGCAGCACCGCCCTGCCTGAATTGCAGGAGGTGGGCGGTTCATTATGCCGCCAGCGGAGTCGCTGTCCACTCCGGCAGAACAGGGCGACACCTAACCTGGCGCTCGCATCGTCGCGTCGTGGAGACGCTTCGCCTAGAATGCGGCCGCCGAGACGCGGGACCTACTACTTAGAGTGTCTATGACGTTGTTGGTTACATCAATTCTGTCTGACGGCCCGGACCGGGCGGCGGAGGCGGCCAGCGCTTCGCTGAAACGCGGTAGCGACGCGGTCGAGATTCGGCTGGACGGCTGGGATCGCGATGCTGGCGACTTCGCCGCGCTGGCTGTCAACCTCTCTGCCGGCAAGTGGATCGTCACCTGTCGCCCTCAGGCCGAGGGCGGCTGCTTTGCCGGCGACAGCAGGGAACGCGTGGCTCGCCTGCTGGAGGCGGCGATCTGCGGAGACGGCTACGTCGATTTTGAATTCGCCGAGTGGCAGCGGTCGGCCAACATCAGGCAGAAGGTCCGGCTGGCGGTAGCACAGCGCGGCGCGGGCGACGACCACGAGCCGCGCTTGATCCTCTCGACGCATGACTTCAACGGACGCCCTGACGACCCGGCCGCACTGGTCGCGGCCATGTCTGCCGGGCAGGATCTGGCGGCGGTCAAGATCGCCTGGCAGGCCCAGGGCATTGGTGACAACCTGATCGCCTTCGACCTGATGCATGAGGCGTCGGTACCGGTCATCGCCATCTGCATGGGCGAAGCGGGCCTGCCGTCGCGCGTGCTGGCCCGCAAGTTCGGCGCCTTTGCCACCTTCTGTGCCCCCTCAGCCGGGCAGGAGACGGCCCCCGGGCAGGTGACGCTCGATGAGATGCTCGACTGCTACCGATGGCGGTCCATCGACGCGTCAACGCGGGTGTTCGGAGTGCTGGGCGATCCCGTGGCCCACTCGATGAGCCCGGCCTTGTTCAACGCCTGTTTCCGGCGGCAGGGAATCAACGCGGTCTACCTGCCCCTGCGGGTCGAACGCGCGGGAGACGCGTTAGGCGATTTCCTGACCGGCTGCCTGGCGAGACCTTGGATGCACATCGGCGGGTTCAGCGTGACCGTGCCGCATAAGGAGGCCGCCGCAGCCGTTACCGGTGACCGAACGGAAGCACTGGCCGCCCGCCTGGGCGCGGTCAACACGCTGGTGCCGGTTGAGGGCGGCTGGGCCGGTCACAACACCGACTGTGCCGGCGCACTGCAGGCCATCACCGAGGCCCTGGATTGCGACCGGGCGTCGCTGGCAACGCTTCAGGTGGACGTACTGGGGGCGGGCGGCGTAGCCCGTGCGGTAGTGGGCGGTCTGCGACAGTGTGGAGCGCGGGTCACCGTATTCAATCGCAACTGCGAGCGGGCCGAGAGGCTGGCGGACGAGTTCGACTGTGCTTACCAGTCGTGGGATGCGCGGGCGAAGCAACGCGGTGCTGACCTGCTGGTCAACTGTACCAGCGTGGGCATGTGGCCCGAGGTCGAGCAGACGCCGATTCCGGCGGAGCGCTTCGCGGAGGGGCTGACGGTGTTTGATACGGTGTACAACCCGCTGGAGACGCGCCTGCTGCGTGACGCCAGGCA
>JANQGB010001040.1 GCA_028277545.1 Phycisphaerae bacterium
GAGTCAGGAGTCAGAAAACAGAAGACAGGAGGGAGAAACAAGGACAACAACAGAAACAACCCACCGGCAAGATGCCGGTGCCACAATTCTCAATTCTCAGTTCTCAATTCCAACTTCTCACTTCTCACTTCCCACTTCCCACTTCCCACTTCTCACTTCCCACTTCCCACTTCCCACACGCAAAACCAAGCTTCACCAGCACAACACCGCCGCCACACCGACCGCCCTAGACCGGCGTGCTACTCTTCCGGCGGCTGTCCCCAGCGCATCTTGGTGACCAGGTTATGCCAGGCTGCGTGCTGCGGGTTGCGGACGATCTGGAGATTGGTGTCGAAGCGTTTTATGGAGATGCTGTCACCGTCGACGAGCTCATAGGACACCTGGCCGTCGACGATGACCGTGGTGCCGCGGTTTATCCGGCGGGCGGTGATTTCGATTTCGCTGCGCCGTTCGACCACCAGTGGGCGGTGGGTCAGCGAATGGGGGCTGAGCGGGGTGAGGACGATGGCCTTGACGCCGGCCTGGACGATAGGCCCGCCGGCCGAGAGATTGTGTCCGGTTGAACCGCTGGGCGTGCAGACGATCAGGCCGTCGCCGGAGACTTCGGTCAGTTCCATTCCGTTGACGGCCACAGAGAGCGTGATCATCCGAAACGGCGGGCCGGCCTGCACGACACAGTCGTTGACCGACAGGCTCTCGAATCGCGTCGTGCGCAGTCGCCGGACGACCACGCGCAGCAGCATGCGCTGGTCAATCAGCGTGTCGTCGGTGACCACGCGATCGAACTGTTCCTCCAGCTCCTCGATGGTGAACTCGGCCAGGAAGCCGAGCTTGCCGAGGTTGACGCCGATCAACGGAACCTGGTGATCGCCCAACGATCGACTGACGCCCAGCAGCGTCCCGTCACCGCCAAGCACGATGATCTTCCCGGCGCCGGCCTCGAGCGCACGTTGCCCGTCGAGAGACAGCTCCGCGCCCACCAGGTGACACCGTGGGGCAGCGAACTGCCGAATCTTGTCGAAGACCGAGGCCACCTCCGGCTTGTTCGGGTTGCCCAGGATGAAGATCCGCCGGGGGATGTGCCGGTTGGCGTTGAGCTTTCGCGACGGCTTGTGGTGCAGGTGGCGTGTGGGTTTCACCGTGGACGACTCCCAGTCCCGGCACGCCGGGACGGTTCACCGCGATACCGCGGAGCGCGACCTCCTGGTGGTGCGACCTGCCAGCCGTTGGCTCTGCGGTTGGGTGCGATCCTCGCCGGCCAGAAGGCCCCCCAGTGCGGCAGCGATTCCGGCTGCGTCGATGCCCACCTCGGCGAGCTGCCCGCTGCGCGATCCGTGACCGACAAAGCGATCCACCGGGATACCCAGCCGCCGTGACTTGGAAGTTGGCAGGCCCAGTTCCTGGGCGGTCTCCAGAATGGCGGACCCGAATCCGCCGCTGACGCTATGATCCTCAACGGTGACCACGGGGCGGTCGGCCGCGAACACCTCGGCCACCATGGCCCGGTCGATCGGACGGGCGAAGCGGCCGTCAATCACACGGACCTCCAGGCCGTCGGCGGCCAGCATCTCGGCCGCCTGTAGCGCCGGCTGAGCCGTCGTGCCGTAACTGATGATCGAGGCGTCTTCGCCGCGCCGCAGCTCATGCGACACGCCCAGCTCGAACGTGGTCCGCTCGGACAACGGCGCCGGCACCACGTCCCGCGGATACCGGATGGCCGCCGGACCATCCAGCGTTAGCGCCAGGCGCATGGCCGCTCGCAGGGCCGGCTCGTCGGCCGGAGCCATCAAGACCATGCCAGGGAAGTTGCGCAGGTAGGCAACGTCCAGGAAGCCATGGTGCACCGCACCGTCACCGCCGACCAGCCCAGCCCGGTCGAGACAGAACAGCACCGGCAGGCCCTGTAGCACGACCTCCTGGAAGACCTGGTCGAAGGCCCGCTGCAGGAACGTGGAGTAGATGGCCGCCACCGGTCTCAACCCCGCTCGGGCCATTCCCGCCGCCACGTCCACGGTGCAGCTCTCGGCAATGCCAACGTCGAGGAATCGGTCGGGAAAAACCTTGGCGAACCGATCGAGGCCCGTGCCATCCGGCATGGCGGCGGTCAGGGCGACGACCTTCTCGTTCTTGTGGCCCAGGTCGATGAGCGAGTCCACGAAGGCCCTCGTCCAACTCGTGCCCTTTCCGGCCGGGACGGTGACCTTCCCGTTCTGCACTCTGAACGGCTTGGGACTGTGGAACTTGCCCGGGTCGGCGGTGGCCCAGTCGCAGCCGCGCCCCTTGACGGTGTGCACGTGCAGCAAGACGGGGTGATGGGCGTCCTTGAGGACGTCGAGCATCTCGATCAGATGAGCTATGTCGTGCCCGTCGATGGGTCCCACGTACTGCAAACCCAACTGCTCGAATATCTGGTGGGGCGACAGCGTGGCCTTGAACCCCTCCTTCAGAGCGGCCAGGGCGTCGAACATCGGCTTGCCCACCAGCGGCAGGCTGGCCAGGGTCTGCTTGGTCTGCTCCTTGATCCCCTCGTAAACCGCGCTGGTGCGCAGCTTGGCCAGATGGTCGGCCAGGCCTCCCTGGGTAGGAGCGATGCCCCACTTGTTGTCGTTGAGAACTACCAGGAACTGGCGTTTGAGCGTGCCGGCCTGGTTGAGACCCTCGAAGGCTAATCCGTTGACGATGCTGGCGTCGCCGACGACCGCGACCACGCTGTTCTTGCGGCCGCAGGCCTGGTCGCCGCGAGCCATGCCCACGGCAGTGGCAATCGCCGTCCCGGCGTGACCAACGCTGAACAGGTCGTACTCGCTCTCGGCCGGCTCCGGGAAACCGCTGATGCCTCCCGAGTTGCGCAAGGTCTCGAAGCGGTCGTTGCGGCCAGTGAGAAGCTTGTGCGGATAGCACTGGTGCCCCACGTCCCACAGCAGGCGGTCGCTGGAGAAATCGAAACAGCGGTGCAGAGCTATGGTCAACTCGGTCACGCCGAGGTTACTGGCCAGATGTCCGCCGCCGGCGCTGACCACCTCGATCATGCGATCGCGGAGTTCCTGGGCCAAGCGGGGCAGGTGCGACTTGGGCATCGCCCGCACATCCGCGGGGGTACGAATCTGGTTCAGCAGTCCCATCAAATGCTCCAGCGAGTGACGGTACCGTCACAATTCTGCGGCGCCAGCGACCCAGCGGCCTGCGGGGCCCTCAGATTATCGGCCTTTAGGGTCTCGTCTCGCCATCCGGACTGGCTCTGCGACGCGACAGCGGGGGCGTCCAACTCCTCCGCTCAATTCTGGCGTTCGAGGGCGAAGCGGGCCAGGTCCCGCAAATCGTCAGCCTGGTCACCAAAACGTTGCACCGACGAAATCGCCCGGCTCAGCTCCTCGGCGGCATAGCGGCGGCTCTCTTCAATTCCTACGCACCGCGGGAACGATTGTTTGCCCGCCTCGGCGTCCTTACCCACGCTCTTGCCCATCGATTCGGCGTTGGCAGTAACGTCCAGCAGATCGTCAGCGATCTGAAAGGCCCGCCCCAGGGCCTGCCCGTAGGTCGCCAGGGCCTCCAGACAGCTATCATCCGTGCCGGCGACCAGCGCGCCCAGCCGACAGGCCGACTCGAACAGCCGGGCGGTCTTGCGCCCGTGGATGAACTCTGCCAGTTCCCTGCTGGGCGGCGCATTCTCGCCATCGACGTCGGCCGCCTGGCCACCGATCATGCCGTAAGCGCCCCCGGCGCGGGCCAGTTCCAGCGTGAGGGCCGACGCCCGCCGTTCATCAGGGGCACCTCTGGCGATCAGTTCAAAAGCCAGCGCCAACAGAGCGTCGCCAGCCAGAATCGCCATGGCCTCGCCGAACTTGACATGGTTCGTGGGTCGGCCGCGGCGGAGTTCATCGTCGTCCATCGCCGGCAGATCATCGTGGATCAGCGAGAAGGCGTGGACGCACTCTATGGCGGCGGCTATGGGCACCGCGGCGTCGCGCGAGCTGCCCGATAGCTCACA
>JANQGB010001052.1 GCA_028277545.1 Phycisphaerae bacterium
CTATTCCCAAAACCTGATCATCGGCGGGGCGGAAGCGGGGGCGGATGTGGTGCCCGACGTTACCACCACTCCGCCGGCCACGGCGGTGATCTTCTCCGACGGGCGAATCGAAGACGCGCCCAACCTGACCGTGCAGCGGCTCGATGCCAGCAAGATCGAAGTGGTCACCGTGGGCCGCCGGTCCGACAACGTCGGCATTATCGCCATGGGAGCCCGGCGCAACTACGAGCGACCGGAGGTGCTGCAGGTCTTTGCCACAGTTCGCAACTTCAGCGATCGCCCCATGAGCTTTGACGCCCATCTCCGCGTGCGGGAAGAGGATGGCACGAGCCGGCACCTGGACTGGCAGCCGGTGTCACTGGCCGCGGGACGCTCGCCGGCAGCGGAAGAGGAGGAGGGCGAGCCCCAGCCCGCGGATGCCGAGCCCGGCCCGCCGGCTGGCAGCGTCGCTTCGGTTACGTTCACCGACGACGGCGAGGAGCTGATCTTCGAAGGCAGCGGCGTCATAGAAGTGAGCCTGAGCGTCGACGATGCCCTGGCGACGGATAACCGGTCCTGGGTGGTGGTCAAACCGCCGCGGCACGTGCGCGTGCTGCTGGTGACCGAGGGCAACGTGTTTCTGGAACGAGTGTTGGCTACGCTGCCGCTCAGCGTTGAGATGATGAGCCCGGAGGAGTACGAAGACGCCCCGGACGACGCCCTGGCCGACGGCAAGCGGAGCGCATATGACGTGGTCATCATTGATCGCCATTCCACCGAGCGACTCTGGCAGGGAAGCTACATGTTCTGGGGCGGTGTCCCGCAGGTCGACGGTGTGACCCTCGGCGGGCGCATCAATACCGAGGTGATATTCAACTGGGACGAAGCCCACCCCATTCTCCGCCACGTTTCAGTCGAGACTGTTGACGTGTGGGACTGGTACCGGCTGGACCTGCCCTCGGACGCCCGGGCGCTGATGGAAGGGGAGACGTCGCCGGTGATGGCGACGTTCAGCCGGGACGGAACCGACTATCTTGTGTCCGCGTTCCCCTTGATCATTGACGACGAGGCCACGGGTGAGCCGCTGATGAACACCAGGTGGGTCATCAAGGAACACTTCCCCGTTTTCATGTACAACGCGGTGCAATACCTGTCCGCCAGCATGTCGGCCAGCGGCCAGTCCGGCCTTCAACCGGGTGATCCGGCGCGGATCCCGGTGCGTGAACGGGTGCGGACACTGGTTGTCACTCGCCCCGACGGCCAGCAAGATCGAGTGTCCTCGGCGGGGGCGGCCACGGTCCACTACGCCCGCACCCGCCAGGTGGGCGTGTACGAGAGCGACGGCACGCCGCCCGGTGACGAGCGATTCGCAGTCAACCTCTTTCACGCCGGCGAGAGCGAGGTGCAGCCGGCCGACACGGTCTATATAGGTACCACTCAGGTGGCCGGCAGCGGGCAGGTGCGATCGGTGAACCGGCCGTTCTGGCCGTGGCTGATGATCATTGCCCTGGGCGTGCTGCTGCTGGAGTGGGTTATCTATAACAAGCGAGTGTTTGTTTAGAAACGCTGAAACGCCGAAACTCCGAAACGCCGAAACTTAAAAACGTCAAAACGCCGAAACGTCAAAACGCCGAAACGCCGAAACGTCAAAACGTCGAAAAGTCAAAACGTCAAAACTCCAGACCTCCAAAATTCCGCGACGTCATCACTGCAAAACTGCTAACCTGAGATGGCTCCAGTCTCCGCTGCTTGGCCTTCGGCTGCTGGACGGCCGCACTTCTGCTGCTCTTTCGTCGTGCTGCTCTGAACTCTCGATCGGTGGTCCGCTCTGGCCTGGTTATCTGTTCTGGTTTTCGGACCGGCAGACTGGGTGTCGAGGATATCGTAGGCTTGACCTCGACAGCTTCGTTGGGGGACTTGTGGTATGAAGTGGTTTGCACGCTCCTGCGTTGTCGCGGTTATCGGGGGTTGCGTCTCGCTTGTTGTGCTGGCGGCATCTCTGTTGCAGGATGGTCCTGGTTCG
>JANQGB010001116.1 GCA_028277545.1 Phycisphaerae bacterium
CCCACCATGCGGCGGAACATCGGCGTGCGCGAGGCACCACCGACCAGCAGCAGGGCATCGACCTGGGCCCAGGCCAGCTTGGCATCGGCCATCACGCCGTTGATCACCTCTTGCAGGTCGTCGATCAGACTGACGGAGTCTTCCTCGAACCGCTGGCGCGTGAGCTCCATCGCAGCCAGGCGCGGGTAGGGTGGCGTCACCTGGACTGCCTGCTGCACCGTGAGGGCGTGCTTGGCCTGCTCGGCGGCGAGGCGCATGCGTGCCTGGGCGGTCTGGTCGTGGAAGGGATCCGGACCGTCGCAGTCGAAGATGTGGCGGTTAAGCGCTTCGACAATCTGATCGTCAAAGTCGCGCCCGCCCAGGAGCTTGCCGCCGGTGGCCAGGATGTCGAACCGGTTTCCGTCGATGCGAATGGCAGTGACGTCGAACGTCCCGCCGCCCAGATCGCAGAGCACACTGATGCCCGGGGCGGTAGAGGCGATCGTGGCGGTAGTCAGATCGGCCCCGTCGCCGCCGGCGGCCAGGTATGCCTCAAACGCGCCGGCCAGTGCCGCCGCGGTCGGCTCGTTCACCAGGCTGATTACATCCAGATCCGCCAGGGCGGCGGCCTCCAGCGTGGCGCTCCGCTCGCGGTCGCCGAAGTAGGCCGGCACGGTGATGACCGCCCCGGAGATCGGCCCCACGATTCGCTCAGCGTCCTCCACCAGCCGCCGCAGGAGCAGGGCGGACAGGGCCGGTGCCGTGAATTCGCTGCCGCCGGCGCTCCAGGTCCAGTCGCTTTGGCCCATGTGGCGTTTGAAGGCCTCGGCCATGTCTTCCGGATCGTGAAGCGCCGCCTCGAGCGCCCGGCGGCCCACCACGGCGCTGCCGTCATCCTGAATCAGAACGCAGGAGGGTGTAAGCAACTCCCCGTCCCGGTCGGGCAGGCAGGTCACGTGGCCGTCCGGTCCTGCATAAGCGGTCACGCTCCGTGTAGTGCCGAGATCTATGCCCAGAACCGGGTTTTGTGCGGTCATCCAGTAGCTCCCCAAGCAGCGGCCCCCAGATTCTTGTCGCCCTGGCGCCGGATTTCTTACACCGGTAGCCAGTTTTTCCCTGCTTCGCCGCTGGCGGCCAGCGCCGCCTGCTCTACGAGGAGCCGGACGCTCCTCCGTGCTGGTCTTCGGCTGGATGAAGGAGCCGCCTGAGAGATCAAGGTGAGTATTGTCTGCCGCGGCGTTCGGCTCGGCGCCTGGGGTCCGTCGGGGGGGCGGTGATCGGTCGGGCCGGCATCACTGCCGGCCAGGGCAGGGTCCGGTAACCTGCTGGCGGCGAGGTGCCTTATCAGGGCAGGCAGCCCGGAATTGTCTCGACCGGGCCCGTGAAAGAAGCCTGGAAGTAGGCGCCGTCCCGCAGGTCCACACAGCCATCGCGGTTGGCGTCCTGGCAGGCGCAGCCCATGGCCAACGGGACCCCGGGGCCCGCCAGGCAGCCGCGCAGCCTGGCGAAGTCGCCCAGATCGATATGACAGTTAGAGTCACTGTCTCCCGTGTGCTCGCAGTCTCCGGAAGTCTCCAGCAGGGTCAACACGCTGCCGGACGTGACGGCGCCGGGCCGGTCGTAAGACCACTGCACGTCGTTGGCAATGCCGCCGGACTGATAGCCCAGGGTCGCCGACGCGCCCTCGTCGAAGTGATGGTTCTGGAAGTTGACGCTGGCGTACAACATCTGGGCGTGAACCACGTCGGCGTTCTCGAACACTTGCACCTGGAATGTGGCCTCGTTGCCGTCCAGCGTGGGATCACCCGGGTAGTGCGGCCGATCCTGCCATTGCACGATGAACACGCGGGAGCCCGCTTCGCCGATGGTGGCCTGATAGACTTCACCCGTTTCGGCGTCCAGGTCGTCCCAGTAGACCGCCAGGGCTTGCGGCTTGTCGTGCGCCCCGCCGAACAACCCCGGATTGGGAAGCGGACGGTTGAGGTAATAGGCGCCGTAGCTGCCGTCGTCCACGAAGCCCAGCGCCCCGTTGTTGCTGATCCATACGCGCCCGCTGCCGCCCGAGAACAGCCCCAGGTTCAGGTTGAATGCGGGCCAGACCTCAGCCTCACCCTCGTCGGAGAGCGCCAGGGGCGTGCCGATGCCCGAGATGTCGACGAACGTACCGTGAATCGCGTCGGTGATAAGCAGTTGCCCGAAAACGGGTGAAGCTGTCAGCAACAACAGCGTGGTGACGGCCCCTGTACCGACCATGCCGAGCCTCCCCTCATGTCGTACGGAAGTGAGGCAGGTGCCCACGTACGACATAGACCCCATTCTAGCCGGTGATCCTGTCGCGGTAAAGCAGCCGGCCCACATCCCGCAGGTCAGCGGGACGTGGGCCGGTCAGGATCAGCCACCTCCGGGCCGAGTCGGCCGGCAGGTGCGTAGTCTAGAGTCCTTGGCTGATTAGCAGAGCGTCGGCCTCAGCGGTCAAGGCTCTGACGTAATCGGGGTTGTGCGCGCCGAGGCTCGCATCGCCCTCGATGTAGTGGTAGATGAAGCGGATCTTCAGGACCTCTTCTGAAATGTCGTCCTGCGATAAGGTGCACAGCGGATCGAGATCGCAGTCCTCCGCGAGTGGCGGGCCGCCGCAGCACGCGTACTCCCAGGTGGCCTCGTCGCCCAGCCGGGTGTGGATGTCGTCCAGGTCGGCCTGAATCTCCGCCTGGAGAGCCGCCAGCAGCAACTCGGCTACGCCCGCCGAGGCGTGGCAGCCAGCCACGATGCCGTTGCAGCTTAGCGTGTCCACGTGCCAACTGTGCCCGGTGATGGCATCCACTTCCGGCGGCCCCTCCTCGTGCGGAGCGGTGAACATATGGCAGGTGACGCACTGGAGGGCGGCACCCGCGTGGTCTGAGGCCACATGAGCGACCAGATCGGGCGTGCCGTCGGGCACGGGCATCTCGCCGATGTACACGTTGGCCTGCTGGCTGTGATGCGGGCCGCGTTCGAGGGCTTCCCAGGTCCGGCCACGGCTGTGGTGGCAATGCCCGCAGAGATTGTAACGGTCAGGATTGGTCGCGTCCGCCACGTCGCTGGACGGGGCCGGCGAGACTACCTCGGCGTACAGCAACTGGTAATCCCGACCCGCCTCCGGGTCTTCGGCAAGGCCCGTCTGGGCGTGGGAGTCGTGGCAGGCCACGCATTCCACATCGAACTTCACCGGCGGATCGCCGCCGTCGTCGCCCAGCGGGGCATGGCACTCATCACACGAGCCATAGTAGGCGTGGGCGGAAGCGACCGCATGCCCCGACGTCGTCCACTCGTCGTAGGTCGGGTGGTGGCTGCCGGTGTGACAGGTGCCGCACATGTCGGCCGACTTGTCGATCACCGGCTGAGTGCCGTAGGGATTGAACACGTGGTCACCCGAGGCGCCGTGGCAGTTTTCGCACTGCACGCCCGCCAGGTCCGGCGTGGTTGCCTGGTCGACGTAACCGCCCGGCTCACCGAAGCCTACCGTGTGGCAGGGCAGGCAGAACGGGTTCTCACCCTGGAAGATGGCGTCCAGGTTCACCCAGGCCTCCTCGTGCAGCGTCTCCTCCCACTCGGCATGCGCCTCGGTGTGGCAGGCGGCACAGAGGTCGGCACCCGCGTAGCTGGCGGCCGGTGCGGTTATACCCAGCAGGGCCTCAGCCGCCTCCAGCATGGCCAGCGTGTAGCTGGCGTTGTGCACGCCCAGGCTCCCGTCACCCAGGATATAGTGATAGAGGAACCGGACCTTCTTGGTGTCGTCGGCGATGTCGTCCTGCGACCAGGTGCAGTCAGGATCGGCAGCGCAATCCTCCGCGGACGGCGGACCGGTCTGCGTTCCATCCTCCGACTCCCAGGCGATGTACTCCCAGGTGGTGGGGTCGCCCTGGGCCGCGAAGATAGCGTCCAGTCGAACCTGCACCGCCTCCTGGAGTGCTGTCGCCAACGCCTCGCCCGCCTCGACCGTGCCGTGACAGGGGGCACAGGCTTCGTAGTCAATGTGCCAGCTGTGCCCGGTAATGGCGTCTACCTCGGGCGGACCATCCTCATGAGGCG
>JANQGB010001191.1 GCA_028277545.1 Phycisphaerae bacterium
GATCAGGCGATCATAGGACCGCAGCGCCTCCTCGTGGCGCCCCTGGCGCTGCCTGGCAAGACCGAGCTTGAGCAGGGCGTCGTCTGTCGAAGGTACTGCTTCCGCACCTGCCAGGTAGTCGTCCAGATGCTCTTCGGCCTGTTTCCACTCCCCACGCTCGAAGTGGATGGCACCCAGTGCCAGCAGTGCTGAACGGAAGGCGGGCTCGCGCCGGGCGCTCTCCCGTGCCGCGACGAGCAACGGCTCAGCCTCGTCGAAGCGCCCCAGCCGATACAGCGCCAGGCCCAACCGATAGGAGGCGGTAGAGCCCTGCTTATCATCCGGACTCCTGGCCAGGAAACGGCGGTATCCCTCGACTGCTGCCGCGTGTTGCCCGGTGAGAAAATCGTTCTCGGCGGACAACAGAATCACGGGCGAGGCAAGGTCATGCGCCGCGTGATCGGCCATGAACTCGCGGCACCACTGCCGACTGACATCGTACCGGCCTTGCTGGTGCGCCGTAGAGGCCAGCAGGTGCAGCGCGTCCGCCGCCATGGCGTGCGTTGTGTAACGCGACCTAAACTCGCCCAGGGTTTTGGCGACGGCATCATGGTCACCGGCCCTGGAAAGGGCCACGGCACGATCGTAAAGCATCTCCGCCATCAGGCGGCTGTCCGGATACTTTGCGATAGCCTCCTCGAGGTCACTGGCCGCCTCCGGGCATCGCCCCAGCCGAAGCTTGCACTTGGCGGCCCAGTAGACCGCCTCTTCCCGCTCCGCCGTCTGGGGGTCAATGGCCTCGAATGCGCCCAGAGCCTGATCGAACTGCCCACTGTCGAACCAGGACCTCCCACGCAGCAAGCGGGCCGACGATGCCAGTGCGTGGGTGGGACACTCGTCGAGTAACCGGTCCAGTGCAGTACCGGCATCGGAGGCCTTGCCCTGTTGCAGCAACACCGAGCCCAGGCCGTGCAGCGCATCGGCCAGGTACGTCCCGCCCGAGCGCTCCAGGACCTGCCGGAACTTACGTACCGCCTTGTCCAACTCGTTGTTGCGGTGGTAGCACCGGGCCAACAGCAGCGATGCCTGCTCCGCGTACGGATTGTCTCGCCCGTCAAGGTCGCTGAAGAGTCGGGCGGCGGCGGTGTAATTGCCGCGGTCCATCCTCGCCAGGCCCTCGAAGTACGCGGCGCGGTCAATCAGCGGGCTGTTGGGCCAACGCGAGCGTAGCTCGCGGCACTGCCGGGCGGCCTCATCCGGTTGGCCCTTGGCGTAGAGCGCCTCGGCCCGTCCCATCGCGGCGGCGTCCGCCAGGTCGTGGGCGGCGTGGTTTCGTAGCACACCCTCAAATGCCTGAACCGCCCGATCAAAGTGCTCCAGGGCCGACTCACATTGACCGCTCATGACACCGACTTCAGCGGCGTACACGAAGGCCTGGCGGGCACGGAGGGCCTTCAGCTCGACTAGAGCCTCCTCGTAGCGCTGCATCCTGAACAGGCAGACTGCCAGCCCGTAGCGGGCCAGCGGAGCCTTCTGGTGGTCGTCATGCTCACTAATAAAGTCGCGGTACTCCCGGGCCGCCAGCTCGTGCAGCCCCCTGTTGAGCAGCCCGTTGGCACTGTGAAAGTCGCGCAGAGCTGGCTCGGGCGCCGGCGACTCGGGCTCGGCGGCGGCGCCTGGCCCGAGGAGGCCGTGAGCGGCCGCGAATCCAGCCAGCACCACCGCAAGGCGCCACGACGATCGCTGCTTATCTTCCATCTGCATGTTCGTTCCACCGCTGACTTGTGTTCCGTCACCTAAGTGCCGAGCGTTTGACACTCAGCACGCCGGTGGCGATAGAGGGCCACCCTTGGAAGACGCCACCTGGACGGCCGGCGGCGAAGAGCCTGCCGGCCGGCAGGCGGCGACTTCAGGGCGCACCCCGAGCATTCCGGTCTGATAACGCCGGTTCGCCGGTGACAACCGTGCTCCGGTTGCCTTCGTGCGGTCAGCCTTCCGCGCTCTCGGCCCGCTCGTGCAGCGACTCCGCTTCGTCTGCCAGCCGATCCGCCTCCTCTTCGAGAACACGGGCCTTGAGCTCGGGAGTCCTGGCCTGGGTGTACAGTTCCTGGGCCTGCTGCTGCAGCTTCCTGGCCCGATCGGTAATCTCGCTGACGTTATCCATGATCTTCGCCCGGGCGTCTCCCGCGCGCTCGGCCGCCTGTTCGCGAAGTTCGTCGGCCTTCTCGAGCAGCTCCTCCGCCTGGTCTGCCAGCCACTCGGCCTGCTGCTCGAGGTGTTCGGACTGGGCCTCCAGCATCTCGACCTGGTGGGCCAGCTCTTCGGCACGATGGCTCATCTGTTCAGCCAACAACCGGGCCCTGACCGTTGCGGCGGTGGACAACTCGGCAACCCTGCCCCTGGCTCGCTCCTGGAGCCGGGCGATCTCCCTGTGTCTGCCCTCCTGGGCCGCAGCCTGAGCCTCTTTTTCCGCGGCACGCAGGGCGTCGGCATACGCCGCCTGCCCACCGTGGGTCCACCCACCACCGCCGGCGGAGCCAAGCTCCTTGCCCTTCCCCGGCTCCAGCATCCAGACGAAGGCCTCAACGATGTCGTGTACCGCTTTGGTGCCGTGCACCTTCAGGCCGTCCTTCAGCGGCTCGACCATCACCGGCACGTCGGAACGAATCATGAGCTCGGTCAGCGCTTTGAGCTTTCCCTCCGGCAGCCGGTAGGTCCGGGCTTCCTCTTTGCCGTCCAGCAGGCCGACAAACGCCGCAAAGACAGCTTGTTCGGCCGCGGTACCCTGTACTTCGATGCCGTCATCCAGCGGGCGGATCAGGATCGGTACGTCAGAGCGACTCATGAGGGCGGTCAGCGTCTTGAGCTTACCCTCGCTCAGCCAGTACTTGCGGGTGATCTTGCCCTGACCCGACCCCAAGCCGTAGGCCACTCCCGGTCCGAGCGTCGCCAGCAGTTGGGGCGCCGCGGCGTAGGTTCCGACATCTGCTGCGACCCCAAAGGGCACCGTCGGCGCGGGCCGGGCCGGAACGGCCAGGGTTGCCGACGCCGAGCCCGCATCGGTCACGAACAGACCCGGGGCGGGTACCGCGGTGCCGCCGCCGATTCCGAGCGGCCGGCCGGGAGGCACGGGGGCGCATGGCTCCGAGCACTTGTGCGGAAGCGCATGCCCGCCTGACGCGCAGCCGGGCTCCAACCCGTCGTTCAATTTCCCAAGCTGGGCAGCCAGACGCTCCATCTGCTGTTCCAGCTTATCGAGGCGCCGCTCCAGGCTGTCCGTGCCGCGGGCAGCTCTCTGGGCACGCGATGCACGAGGGGCCCGGGCATCTCGGGGTGCGCGTGGCGAGCGCCCCCCAACCGCGCCAGACCGGCGATTGCTGGTTATATGTGCCGTGAAGGTGTCCTCTGAATCGCCTCTCAAGTCCAGGGGACTCATATCTCCCGCCAGCATCGCGGCTGGCGCCGTGACAGATTCCGTCACTACTTTTTCTTTGGGAGGGCACGATTCGGCCGGGGTAGCCAGCCAGCCAGCCGCAGCCAACACCATAACCAACGCCAGGCCAGGCACCGAAGTGCGCGGGGCTATACTCTGAGTCATCACCATGGTCAGTCTCCTCGCAAAGCGTCTGGCTCGCCCGGTGGTTATTCCGATGCCCACGGTGGGCCCGGTCAAGTTCGGTTCAGCCGCGAATCGCTTGGTCACCAGCAGCGCTTCGGCGTAGGCGCGTCGGAAGCGCGGCAGCAACCAGGTGACCCAGGCATCACAGCACAGCTCCGCCTCCTCGTGCAGGCGGTGGCGCACCCACCAGACCACCGGGTGCCACCAGTACAGCGCCGCCACGAGCAGCTCCGCCCTCCTCACCCAGTGATCGCGTCGCCGCAGGTGAGCCAACTCGTGGAAGAGCACCGCCTTGCGCCCCACCTCGTCGAGTTGCGACCAGAGATGGGTCGGCAGGATCAGCTTCGTTCGTCGCGCCAGCAGCGGGTGCCAGATCATCGGCGAGACCCGCTCCCCCAGCACGAGGACCTCGGGCATGCGGCCCAGGCCTATCGTTCGGCACGCGCGCCGTACCTCTGCCTTTATCCACTTGGGAGCGGTCACGGCAGGGCGAACGCGACGACGAAAGCGCCAGGCGCGCCACATTGCGGCCAGCGTCATCAGTCCGATGCCGCTCAGCCACACTGCCGCCGGCAGCGGTGGCAGGCGGCCGATCGCGTCGCGCACTCGAATCACACCGGCCAGCCAGCGCCGCCCCCATGAAGCCGCTGATGTCACCACGTCGTGGACACTCCCCGCGACGATGGCCAGGCCGCTCACG
>JANQGB010001197.1 GCA_028277545.1 Phycisphaerae bacterium
ATAGTGGCACTAGCTTATGGCACGCTGGCATGGACACCTTGCGGATGGTGCGGGGCCGGCCGACAGCAGCTCCGCCGCAGTCGGGCTCAACTTTCGGGAGCTGGTTCGATGGTGCAGGTCATGCTGCCGGCAGAGCGTTTCAGCCTGCGGTCGCGGCCGTAGGCATGGATTTGATCCCGTTTCAACTCGGCACGCTCGAAGGTGGTGGTGTCAACGACGGCGCGACCGGTGGTGTCGACCTCAACGGCCAGTTCGTAGGCCTGCTCAAGAGTATGGCCGAACAGACGGCGGAGCATAACCAGGACGTAGGCGTAGGTATGGTCGTCGTCGTCGTGCAGGATCACGTGGTAGGGGGGTTGCCGCTTGGGGCGAGTGTCGCTGGTCGTCTGCGTGGAGCGTTGAGGCAGGACCGCGACATCTCCGGAAGCTTCGTTTCGCGACGTACTCATGCTTTCACCTTGGACATTCGGTCGAGCGCCTCGCGGATGCGCTCGGTCGGTACGGTCAATGACATGCGGAAATATCCCTCGCCGGCCTTACCGAGGCCTGCGCCGGGGACGATCACCACGGCCGCTTCGTCGAGGACTTTGCCGGCGAATTCCATGGAGGTGTAGCCCTCCGGGCAACGGGCCCAGATGTAGAACGTGGCGGGTGGAGGTGTCACCAGGATGCCCATCCTGCCCAGCGCATCGACGACCATCTCACGCCGGCGACGGTAACTGTCCAGCAGGGCGCGAATCTCTACGTGATCGGGGTGGCTGATAGCCTCCTGCCCCGCCCACTGTACCGCTCGAAACTGGCCTGAATCGACGTTGCTCTTGACCTTGGCCAGGGCGGTCACGGCTGATTCGTTACCGGCGGCAAAGGCCAGGCGCCAACCGGTCATGTTGAAGGTCTTGGACAGCGAGTGGAACTCTATGGCCACCTCGGAGGCCCTGGGAACCTGAAGAATGCTGGGCGGCGCCTCGTTGAAGTAGAGTTCGCAGTAGGGTGCATCCTGGACTATCAGGATCCGGTGCTGAAGGGCGAAGTCCACCACATCCTCGAAGAAGGAGAGGGGGGCGAACGCGCCGGTCGGATTGTTCGGATAGTTGAGGAACATGAGCTTGGCGGCGTCGCAGACCTCGGCGGGGATGGCGTCCAGGTCGGGCAGCCAGCCACGCTGCTCGGTGAGTTCCATGAAGTAGGGCTTGCCACCGGCGAAGATGGTGGCGGCCTGATAGGCCGGGTAGCCCGGCTGAGGAATGAGGGCAGTCTCCCCAGGGTTGAGCACGCCCAGCGGGAGGTGGGCCAGCCCCTCCTTGGAGCCGATCAGGACGACCAGTTCTTTGTGCGGGTCAACCTGCACTCCGAACCGGTTCTTGAGGTAATCGACCGCTGCCTGGCGGAATTCGGGCACGCCGGCGTTGAACGAGTAGGTGTGATTGACCGGCTCGCGAATGGCGTTGGCCATGCGATCGATAATGAAACTCGGCGTGGGCTTGTCGGGGTCTCCGACGCCGAGATCAATTACGTCTTTACCTGCCGCGATCGCCTCGCGCTTTTTCCGATCGATGTCGACGAACAAATAGGGCGGCAGTTCGGCCAGTCGGTCCGCTCGCCAGTCGGTCATTTGACCACTCCACACGCAGGTACTCTGGGCTCCTCAACGCGCGCATATGGTAAACCAGGCGCTCTGCCGGGTCAACGAGCGGCGGGAGGGGTGGCCCGCAGGTGCTGACCGTCATGGGCGGTGGGGCGTGCAGTCATGGCGACGAGCCCGCGGGGATTGAACGCACATGTTCACATTTAACCCAAAATACCTGTTGCATCGCTAGGCGCGTTGTGGCATAAGGGATGACAATATCACATTCGATGGAGAGGGCACAATGCTGACCACAACGTCAACCTACGCACTGATCGCCATGTCCACCATGGTGCGGAACGAATCCCGCCTGCCGATCACCGCCCGCGAGCTGGCGGAACTGGGCCAGGTGCCCGCGAACTATCTGTCCAAGATCATGCGGCAGTTGGTTCGTGCCGGCCTGGTTGAAGGCACCCGCGGCATCGGCGGCGGTTTCCGCTTCGCGCGCCCGCCAGCCGACATCAAGCTCATGGAGGTTGTCGAGTTGTTCGAGCAGATGGACCGGCCCCGGGTATGCCCGTTTGGCAACTCCATCTGCAGCGACGACGACCCGTGCGCCGTCCATGAGCTGTGGGGCGGAGTACGCTCACACTTCATCTCGGTGCTTGAGGATACGGATCTGGCGCTGGCGGCCAGCCTGCGAAGCCGCAAGCCCGCCGCTCGCGCGATCGGTAAGCGCAAGGCCAAGAAGGCGACTGCCAAGTCCAAGTCCAAAGCCAAGTCTCCTGCCCGGCGCAAGCGTCGCTAGGCCTCTTCTTCGCGGTTGCCCGCCCTCGGAGGCGGGTACCGGCGACAGCGTCTGGCTCACTGGTTGTCGGGGCTCGACGGCTGATCGCTGGATGGCGACATCAGCGAGAGCAAGGTGTGGATGATTCGGGCGGTGACGCCCCAGATGCGCTCTCCGGCCAGGGGATAGGCCAGCCGCTCGCCCAACTCGGCTACAGTCCGGTTCGCGAAGCCCTGCTGATAGTGCTGTTGCCGCAGTGTGTCCAGCGGAGTCTCGATCGCTTGGGCGACCTCGGCCGGGTTCGGAGTCAGCGTGCCGTCGGAGCTCCACAGCCCAACGAACGCGTGGACATCAACTGCCATGGTGCTGACCGGGAAGTGGCCCAGGTCGCCCAGATAGCAGATGGCGTGGTGGTGGATGCCGAGTTCCTCGTGGGTCTCGCGGTAGGCGGCCTGGAGCGGATCGGCGTCCGTCGACTCGATGTGGCCGCCCGGAAATGCTATGTGGCTGGACCAGGCATCGCCCCGCGCGGCGCGGCGGATGAGTAGCAGTTGCGTCGAGTCGCTGTCACGCAATAGCACGAAGACCGCGGCTTCACGGATGCCCGGGATGTCTGGTGCAGGGGGGGCGTCGGCCGCGGCGAGTAGCTCCTGGATTTCCCGTGGATTGACACGCACAGCGCCACCGTCGGCAGGGCCGGCCGCGGTCGGGCAGCTCACCGCTACGGGCCTCCCGAGACCGGCGCTTTCGCTCACGGCGCAGTCTATCGGGACGAGTCAGGTATTGGCAACGGTACCGCCGACTTCGTACCTGTGGGAAGGGTTGCACCGGTGAATTCCGGCGCCGAGAATCCGTATTCGACGACCTCGTCTGGTCGGCGCTGTTTCGTGGGGCGTAGGCGGAGGCGCCGTTCTGGAGCGAAACCGGCTGAGTTGGAGGCATAGCGGTATGACATTCGAAAGGACGTTCTCCGGCGCCCGCTGGGAGAAGACAGTCGGATATTGTCGGGCGATTCGGGCGGGCGATCACATCCACGTCACCGGGACCGCCCCGATAGACGACGACGGGCGCACGTTCGCCCCGGGTGACGCGTACGCACAAGCTCGCCGCTGCTTCGAGATCATCGACAAGGCTCTCGGCGAACTCGGCGCGTCTCTGCCGGACGTGGTTCGCACACGGATGATGGTCACCGACATCAATCGTTGGAAGGACTTCGGCCGAGCGCACGCCGAGTGCTTCGCGGCACACCCACCGGCCACGACCATGATCGAAGTCAGCCGCCTGATCGATCCCGAGATGTTGATCGAGGTCGAAGCGGATGCGTTCTGCCCGCAGAAGCGAGACGGCTCGCCGGCAGGCTAACGTTGGGTCGGGTGAACACGCAGCCGGCGGTGGCTTTGCCGCCGCAGGCCGGGTGGGGCCCGCGGCCCAGGCGTTCCGTCTATGGCGCACCGGCGAGCGATCGGTTATGATCCGCCGATCCGATGACGCGGACTCGGTCCCAGGACAGAGTCTGCTTCCGGCGCGGCTCTGAGGTGAGGAATCCGTCAGCACAGATGTCCAACGAAGTAACCACCGGCCCGACCACCGAGTTCCAGGATGACGGCGCGTCGCAATACGTGCTGAGCCTTTGGGAGCGTACCTCGTTCAGACTGACGCGGGCCTTTCTGATGTGCTTCCTGCGGTTGTTCGGCTTCCGAGTCTTGTATCTCTTCGGGCAGTGCTTCAGCACGCTGGAGTGGCTCATCAACTACAAGCGGCGCGGCCGGTTCAAACGGCGGTTGAAGAACCTGCTGGGAGATTCCCTGACCAGCCGGCAACGCCGTAGCGAGGTTCGGCGATTCTTCACCCGCACCCGCTGCGACAAGATGTTCTACCTGATCCTGGACAGAATACCCCGGGACAAGGCGCTGGCTCGTTTTCACTACAACGGGACCGAGTTGATCGACGAGGCGCTTGCCCGGGGAAAGGGCTGCTTCGTGGCCATGTCGCACCATGGCACCTACCACGTTGGCGGTATGCTGATGGCCCTGCGGGGCTACAGGATTGCCGGTGTTCGCGACCCTCGCGAGGGAGGAATGCGCCGCTTCGTGCAGCAACTGTACGCCGAGAGATATCCGGAGCTCGAATCGCTCAAGGTGCTCTACGCGGACACCTACCCGCGGGACATCTACCGCTGCTTTCACGACAACTACATCGTCGGGGCAGCCTTGGACGTGCATCGAGACCGCGGTGAGCACAAGCACACCGTTCGGGTCCATCTGCTGGGTCAGGAGCGGGAGTTCCTGGCGGGCACGCTGCAGATCGCCCTGCGCTGTGGCGCCGGCGTGCTGCAGGGCTTTGTCATCTCCGAACCGAACTTCAACTTCCAGCTGCACATACTGGGACCGTTGGTGGAGGGACCCGAGGACGGCGAGACGCCGGAGCGGCTCCAGACGGCCATGCAGGCCTACGCCGAAAACATCGAGCAGTACACCCGTCGCTACCCGAACCACGTCAGTCGGGCGTGACGGTGCTCGAAGGCCCGGGCGGGGGAGTCTTGCCGTCAGGCGCCAGGTGGTGCGCCGGGCTGCCAGCGTTGCTTTCCGTCGGTGGCGCTGGTATAAGACTTCCTGCGACGGGGCCGTAGCTCAGTTGGGAGAGCGACGCGTTCGCAATGCGTAGGTCAGGGGTTCGAGTCCCCTCGGCCCCATTCACTCCAGTCAACACCGACTCGGGCAGTTGGCGCCCCCCGGGTACGTGTAGCAGGCCGGCTGGCCAACCTGACCGCCGCCGCCGATCGGCGGGCTTGACGTCCGTTTGCTGATTCAGCCGCTCTGGCGGCCCGGCAATCGTTGGAACTCCCGGATCGCTCGCCCGCGGGCCGTCCGGTGGTCGACGAGGGGCCGAGGGTAATCGACCGCGGGCGCCGTGCCGGCATGCGGTTCGTGGATGGTCCGGGCGGGTAGTTCGCCAAGCTCGGGCACGAAACGGCGAATGAAATCACCATCCCGATCGTACCGCCGGCTCTGGCTGACGGGGTTGAAGATGCGGAAGTAAGGGGCAGCGTCAGTACCGGTGGAGGCCGACCATTGCCAGCCCCCGTTGTTGCTGGCGACGTCTCCGTCCACCAGGTGCTGCATGAAGAATCTTTCGCCCCAGCGCCAGTCGATGAACAGATCCTTGGTGAGATACATGGCCACGATCATGCGCAGCCGATTGTGCATCCAGCCGGTCTGGGCCAGTTGCCGCATGCCGGCGTCTACTATGGGTACTCCGGTAAGTCCCTGGCACCAGGCCCGGAAGTGCTGTTCGTCGCAGCGCCACGGCAAGCGGTCCGTCTCAACCCGAAACGGGCGGTTCCGGCAAATGCGGGGAAAGCCGAGCAGGACGTGCCGGTAGAACTCGCGCCAGATCAACTCGCTGATCCAGGTCGTCACACCCGGCTCACCCGAATCGAGGAGGTCGTTGTTGGCTTCGAGGGCGGCGGAGAGGCACTGGCGCGGCGACAACACTCCGGCAGCCAGGTAAGGCGACAGGGCACTGGTGCCGTTGAGGGCCGGCACATCCCGAGACTCGTCGTATCGTCTGATGCGCCGGGATACGAACGCGCGCAAGCGCTGGTGGGCGACTCGCTCACCTTCGGGCCACAGATCCGGGCGCCGCAGCCCGGCGAATCCGCTGACGCGGGCCGGCACTCGACCGGGACTCACGCTCAGGCGGGCCATTCGTTTCGGTGTGGGCCAAACGTCCGGCACGGTGCCCTGCTGGATCGATTGGCACCATTTGCGGCGGAAGGGAGTGAATACCGCGTACCAGCCGCCGGAGCCGGTTCGAATCTTGCTGACGTCCTGGATGGTCTGGTCGGTATAGGTCTGGACCTGCAGCCCCCGCTTCTCAAACAACGCTACGACTTCTCGGTCGCGTCGCAGTTCGTTGACTTCGTACTCCTGGTTGAAGTGGAGGGCGGTGCACCGATGACGTCGGGCCAGTCTCAGCAACTTGGCTGGCAGTTCCGCGAAGTACCTGGCGCGTATCAGCAGGAGCGGGATGTTGAGCCGGGACAGTGATTCGGACAGGGCCCGCACGTTGCGCAGCACGAAGTCGACTTTCATACTGCCCCAGTCGTGGTCGGCCCATTGTTCGGGGCACACGCTGAAGACGGCTATCACACCCTCGTCGGCGGTCTTGCAGGCACGATGCAGCGCGGTGTTGTCCCGGATTCGCAGATCAGATCGAAACCACATCAGGGCCCGCATAGCTGATTAACTCCCTTAGGCAGTCTCGCTGTCTGCGTTGGCTGTCGACTGCAGGCGGCGGGCAGCGTCCTGCTCGGCGTCGCGCCGGATTCCCCGGAGCATCCCGTCGAACACCAGCCCGTGCAGCGGGGTCAAGGCGTACCAGTAGGCCAGGCCCAGGAGCCCTCGAGGTTTGAACCGCGCCGTCTGCGTGAGGGTGCAACCGCGTTCGTCGCCCCGGTCAGGCGTTACTTCGAAGCTGAGTGTGGCTTCCCCGGGCAGCCTCATCTCGGCACGCAGTTCGAGCAGCCGATCAGGTTGGAGGTCGGTCACCCGCCAGAAATCCAGCGCCTCACCGTAGGCCAGGTGGTCGGGGTGGCGCCGACCCCGTCTCAGCCCGGGCCCGCCGGCCAGCCGATCGAGCAGGCCGCGCAGACGCCAAAGCCAGTTGGCGGCATGGTAGCCCTGATCACCTCCGAT
>JANQGB010001198.1 GCA_028277545.1 Phycisphaerae bacterium
TACCTGCGGACTATCGCCAAGCCTGCGGACGAGGTGATCGGCCGCACAGTGGCCGAGGTGTTTGGCGAGGAGTTCTTCCGCACAGTAATCAGACCGAGAGCCGAGCGCTGTCTGGCCGGCGAAGAGATCCGCTTCCAGGTCTGGTACGAGTTTCCAGCCAATGGACGTAGGTGCATGGATGTTGCTTACGCCCCCTACATCGGGCCGGAGAATCAGGTCCTGGGTTTCGTGGTTACCGCCCGCGACATAACCGATCGCAAACGGGCGGAGGAGGCACTGCGCCAGGAACGAGACTTCAACGCCCGCCTTATCGCAAGTACGCCGGCCTTCTTCGTCGCCATAGACGCAGAAGGTAAGACACGGATGATGAACGAGGCCATGCTGGCGGCGCTTGGCTACAGACACGAGGAAATCGCCGATCGAGATTATCTCGAGACGTTTGTACCGGAGCGCGAGCGGGAGCAACTGGCAAAGGTATTTCAACGGCTGGTGGAATTGCGGGAAGCGACACTTAACGAGAATCACATTATCGCCAAGGATGGCCGGGAACTCCTGGTTGAGTGGCACGGCAATCCGAGTTACCGGGCGGACGGGGACGTCGCTTTCTTCTTCGGCGTGGGCATCGACATCACCGAGCGGCGACGCGCCGAGCAGGAGCGGCAGGAGCTGGAGGCCCAGCTTCGCCAGTCGCAGAAGATGGAGGCCGTGGGGCTGCTGGCCGGCGGCATCGCCCACGACTTCAACAACATACTCACCACTATCCTGGGCAACGTCGACCTGAGCATGGAGAGCGTGCGACGCGAGCTAGGTGCCGATCACAACGTGGCCGCGGCCATGAAGGAGATCGAACAGGCTGCCGAGCGAGCCGCCGCGCTGACTCGGCAACTCCTGACCTTCAGCCGCCGGGACGTCATGCAACCGAGAATCCTGAATCTCAACACGATCCTGACGAATCTGGACAGGATGCTGCGGCGGCTGGTCACCGAGAACATCACCCTGGAGACGGTTACGGAGTCCGAATTGAAATCGGTGAGAGCGGACGCCGGCCACGTCGAGCAGATCATTGTGAACCTGGTGGTCAATGCTGTCCAGGCCATGCCTGAGGGCGGACGCCTTACTTTGGAGACCAACAACGTCACGCTCGGCGAGGCCTACACCCGAAGACACGCCGAGGCGCGGCCCGGGCCGCACGTGTTGCTGGCCGTCAGCGATACGGGTTCCGGCATGGACCCCACGACGCGCGAACGGATCTTCGAGCCGTTCTTCACCACCAAGTCCACGGAGACGGCTACCGGGCTCGGCCTGGCTACCGTACACGGCATCGTCAAGCAGTCCGGCGGCCATATCATGGTCTATAGCGAGCCGGGGCGTGGCACAACCTTCAAGGTCTTTCTACCGGCGACCGACGCGGCCCCCGCTGAACGGACGTCGACCGCCCCGGCGAACGAGGCTCAAGCTGCACAGGAGACGGTTCTGCTGTGCGAGGACGACCGGCCTGTCCGGGAACTGATTGCCGAGTCGCTACGAACCGCGGGCTACACGGTCATGACGGCCAGTTGCGGCCAGGAGGGCATTGCGGCAGCGGAGAACCACGCTGGTTCCCTCGACCTGCTGATCACCGACGTTATCATGCCGGACATGAACGGCCGGGCCTTGTCCGAGTGCCTGCAGGCCATGCGGCCCGACCTGCCGACCTTGTTCATGTCGGGATACACGTCCAACGTCATCGCCCACCACGGTGTGCTGAGCGAGGGCG
This sequence comes from Phycisphaerae bacterium, assembly GCA_028277545.1. GTDB lineage: Bacteria > Planctomycetota > Phycisphaerae > UBA1845 > UBA1845 > JANQGB01. The sequence continues at coordinate 1,757 of JANQGB010001198.1, forward strand.
TCGAGTTCCTCGAAAAGCCCTTCACACGCGAGCACCTGCTGGCGAAAGTGCGCGAGCTGCTCAATCAGACCCGATCAGAAGGTTAAAGAAGAAAAGGGGTCAGGCTACTTTATCATGCTCTGACATGTTTCCTGCCTTCTTAGGAGAAAAGTAGCCTGACCCGAATGGCACTGCCGCCGTTTTCGGCACTGTTATCCCGGTTCTACGCGGAGCAAAGCTCTGCGCGGAGTTCGTCACGTGGGCGTTGCATCAGCGGGTAG
>JANQGB010001202.1 GCA_028277545.1 Phycisphaerae bacterium
CAGGAGTTGCCGCGTTTGAACTGCTCCCACTCTTCGGCCGGCATGTTCTCCGACCGCAGCAACTGATCGCCCGAGAGGGTCACGGCCAGCAGGTCGAACCAGCGCAGGCGGATGTCCTCCTCCAGGTCCGGCTCGAACTCCCGCATGCGGATCTGGTGCGGCGGGAAGGTGTCATAGGTGTTGAGATACATCACGATGCCCGAACCGGCCTGTCGCATCTGACTCATGCACACTACCGCCCCAGCCTGCCTACGGGCCCGCTGCATCGAGGTCAGCAGGATGCTGATCAAAAGGGCGATGATCGATACTACGACCAGTAGTTCGATCAAGGTGAAGGCGGCACTGCGGCCTCTTTAACTCCGCTTGGGAATACCGTACAACTCTCCGCTCATAGCCGTCGCGTCCTTCCTGCTCCCTTCACTGCATCTCGCTCCGCCCACGCTGTCAGGCTGCGTTTCCGTGAGTGACAAGAAACGCGCACCGCTCGACCCTGTGGCACAGTGAGTGAGGCGCTTTATCTCTCCAGGTCCCACGTCTTGATCCAACCGCCGGCGAAGGTCGCGAGGTACCTGCTATCCGGGGAAAACGATACCACCCAGAGCGTGGTCATGCCGTGGTTGAACATCCGCGGCCTGTCATCGGCAGTCGTGTCCCAGACAAATGCCTGTCCTTCCGGACCCGTACCGGCAGCCACGTAACGGCCATCCGGACTTACTGCAAGGCACGATATTCTGTGGCCGTAAACGCGATTCCCTGACTTCGTGGCGAACCATCTGCTTTTGACGTCGCCGGTTTGAACATCCAGGCCATAGACCCGCCCTTCACCACCACCGGCGTAAATAGTCCTGGCGTCTGGTGCGAAGGCCACGTAAACCATTGAGATCGCACTTTGTGGACGTTTCGCCCAGCGAACCGTTTCCCCGCTTACGTCGATCATCGCCACACCGTTGTTCCAGCCGCCAACTGCAACGTGGGCACCGTCGTCCGAAACAGCTAGCTGCCGGACGGAGTAGTAGCTATGAACATCAGGCATCTGTATCCACCGCATTTCGCGCCTAGATACGTTCAGGACGCCGATCTTGTAGTCCTCACCGGGCACCTCACCGAGGCTGATGGCCGCAAACTGCCCGCTCTGGCTGGCGCCAGTGTTGTCCACAGACCAATCTTCTGGTGGCGGCCATTGCTGTAGAATCGCATCGGTTCGCATATCTCGAAGGACTAGCGTCCATGGGTTGTAATCATTGGGTGGGTCAGGGTCACAGTTGACCAAGCAGAGGTCGTCCGCCAGCAATGCGTAATCCATACACTTGCCAGGGACTTGCTGGTCCACCGTCCTCAGCGATGCATTCTCCCATCGCCACGTCCGGAGTATCTCGGGTTCCAGCGTGACGCCATACATGCCGTTACGTGTTTGACCCCACTCAGTGTAACCACCACCCTCGCCGAAACACTTCGTGACCTCCCGGGGCTGTCCGTCGCCTGGCGCGTGCCGCTCGCATGAGACGCACAGCGCTGCGATGGCTCCCAGATGGAGGAGGCAAACGAGCCAGACGCGGTAGCCTGTCATCCCTCAACTCCCCTACTTGCAGTTGCCATCCGCGTACTTGCTCAGGCGCCCTATTGCGCTAAGCCCCACGTCTTGATCCAGCCGCCGGCAAACGTAGCCAGGTACTTGGAATCCGGAGAGAACGACACCACCCAAGTGGTTGTCATCCCGTGGTTGAACAATCGCGGCTTGCCGCCGGTCTTCGTATCCCAGACAAACACCTGCCCTTCCGGACCGGTACCGGCCGCCACGTAGCGTCCATTCGGGCTGACGGCGAGGTATGAGACCCTGTGGCGAATGGCACTGCCGCCGTTTTCGGCACTGTTATCCCGGTTCTACGCGGAGCAAAGCTCTGCGCGGAGTTCGTCACGTGGGCGTTGCATCAGCGGGTAG
>JANQGB010001267.1 GCA_028277545.1 Phycisphaerae bacterium
CCTGGTTCCGATGCAGATGCCCTCAGGGGCAGTGACAGGGGTCGCGACATACGTGGCGGTGGCAGCCCTGGCGTGGGCCGTGCTCGGGGTGAAGTGGCCCTTGCTCGGACCTTCCCTCTTTCTGGCGGTCTTCCTGGCGTGGAACATGGCGATCATGTGGTTCGCCCCGGGGCTGTCACTCGCCAAAGCTCCGCCGGCGCTGCTTATCTGGGGGGCGCTGCTCGTCTGGGTGGCGAGGCGATACGGGATCGACAGCCTGCCGATAGACCCGACGAAGATGTGGGCGCATGTCACCTTCGGCGAACTTCTGACCTTGACGCTGCTCGGCGCCGGCGCCTTCGCGGTCGCGGCCGCGGGAGTGCGCAGAGACCGGCGGGGCGATTCCTTCGAGTTGAAGAGATTCAGGGCTTGGCTTGAGCGGGAGGTGGTCGGGCACGCCCATCGTGATAGGGACTTCTCGTCCCCCTCTGCGGCCCAAATGTGGTTCGAGATGCGCACGAAGGGACACCTGATACCGATCGCCAATGTCGTCATCCAACTGATGATCGCCGTCACCTATCTGTGCAGCCCACGCGACGGCGCCGAGGCGGCCCTGTTCCTCGCGGCGGCCCTTGTCGTACCGATCGGTTGCCCCTACTTCGTTGGACTCCTGGTGGGTTTGTGCTCCAGTCCCAGTGAGCCCGGCGAGATGGACAGCTTCCGCGCCATCCGGCCCATGAGCAGCACTCACCTGGCGCACGTGATGCTCAAGAACGGCGGTCTCAGCGTTCTGCTGGCCTGGTCGGGCTGGCTGGCGGTGTTTCTGCTCACGGCCCTCTGCGTCCATGTCACGGGTCAAGCTGGGGACTTCTTCGGGGCGCTGACCGACATCCATGAGAAGATCGGATCGATGCGACTGGTTCTGATTGGCTTGGTCGTCGTGCTTGCTTCTTGGACCGCGATGGCGTTGGCCGCCTCCAATGCGATGGGTGGCGGCCGCTGGATTCGATGGGTGCCGCGCATGGCCGCCGTGGCTATCGCGCTGCCTCTGATCTACCTGCATGCCCGGGGCATGTTGTCGCCAGCTCACTACATTATGCTGTTCAAAGCGTTCTGCTGGACGGTGGGTTCGTGGTGTTTCGGCTCAACCATTCTGGCCTTCTGCCGAGCCTGCCGGAAGCGTCTGATTACCGATCGAACGATAGGATTTGCCGCCTCAAGTTGGATTGGGCTCTGCCTGGCGGTCGGCTATGCGGTGTCTCGAGGGCGCGGGACTGCCCCGGCGGACGCGCCGTTTCCACCGGAGCTGATCCCGGCGGGGTCTCTGGCGTTTCTCTTGGCCGGCGTGCTCATGATGCCTTTCGCCCCGTTGGCGAAAGCGCCTTTGAACCTGGCTCGCAGCCGATCCCATTAATTGTTAGCAGGGCCGGCGGCACATAGAGAGAGCCTGACATTGCGTTAGTGGAAGGTATTGGAAACCGAGCGGATATGCTTTTGCAGATCGACCATCACAGCGGCCAGCCGATCTACCGTCAGGTCATGGACCAGATCCGGCGGCAGATCCTGGCCGGCCAATTGGCCCAGGGCGAGCAGCTCGCTTCGGTTCGCGAATTGGCCGCCCAGATCAAGGTCAATCCGATGACGATCAGCAAGGCCTATTCCCTGCTGGAGATCGAAGGGCTCCTCGAGCGGCGGCGGGGCGTGGGCCTCTTCGTCGCCGGGCTGAACAAGGCCCAGAAGTCCCGCAGCAAGGCGGAACTGCTCGAACAGATCCTCGACCGGGCGGTCGCAACCGCCGTGCAGTTCGAGATCTCCGAGCAGGACGTCCACGAGCTGACCAAGCGGTTGTTCGCCAGATATACATCTCAAATCAGGAGGGACGAGCATGAGTAGCGAGAATCCCATGGTGCAGATTCGCGGCCTGAGCAAGCGGTTCGGCAAGGTCCGGGCCCTCGACGGGGTCGATCTGGACATCGAGCGGGGCCGGATCATCGGTCTGCTCGGGGCCAACGGGGCGGGCAAGAGCACGCTGCTGCGCCACATCATTGGCCTGTACCTGCCCGACAGCGGCCAGTGCACAACGTTGGGTTGTGACGCGGGCCAGCTCACCCCGGCCGAGCTGGCCCGGATCGGGTACGTTCATCAGGAGGGCGAGCTGATCGACTGGATGACGGCGGCCCAACTGATTCGCTA
>JANQGB010001318.1 GCA_028277545.1 Phycisphaerae bacterium
GAACTCGTCCGGCACACTGCTCGTCGTCGACGGCGTAGGGGGCCAGTCTGGTTGGCTGTGAGCCGCTCACGGTCAGTCCGACTGCGACGGCGGGCGAAGCCCGAGTTCTTCGGCCTTGGCGGCGAGCAGGCGGTACGTGGCGTCCAGACCGTCCGGGATGACGCGGACGCCGCCGAGAACTGCCATGTAGTTGGTGTCGCCGCCCCAGCGCGGAACGACGTGGGCGTGGATGTGGTCCGGCAGGCCAGCGCCGGCGCACCGGCCGATGTTGTAGCCAACGTTGAAGCCTTGCGGCGAGAAGGTGGCTTCCAGTACCGACACCGCGTCCCGAGTGGACGTGGTCAATTCGAGCAGCACCTCGTCGTCCAGACCGCTGAGCCCGCCGACGTGCTCGCGCGGGGCGATAAGCAGGTGCCCGTTGGTGTAGGGGAAGCGATTCATGACCACCAGGACGTGCGGTCCGCGCCAGAGGACATGTGTGTTGGCATCCTCCTCCGGGTGTTCCCAGTCGTGGCACAGGAAGCAGCCGACCTCCCCTGCTTCCTCGCCCAGCGAGCGGATGTACTCCATCCGCCAGGGAGCCCACACATTCTCGTTGAAATCGGGCATCTGACGCCTCCATGGTCCGGAGCGAGTGTAGCCTTGCCCGAACTGACCGACAAGGCCCGGCAGAGGGGATTGCGTTACCCGCTGATGTAGCTACACTGCCGGGCAATATATGCGAAACGCAATGCGACAAGTCTGGCGGCGAAGCACTACGGCGGTGGCTGCGGCGCTGTTACTGGTGGCGGTCTGGGGCTGCGGCGAGGATGCTCGATTGGCTGACCAGGAGCTTCCGCACGTCGAGGTGCGGACCGTCCACGATCAGGGGCTCGAACTGGGCCCTGACGCCGCGCCGCAAGACGTGGTCTTCGTTCTGCTACGGGCGATACGCGACGACATCAAAGCCGGCGGCGATCTGAAGGCACGCAGGGCGGCACTCGAACGACAGTTCGACGTATCGGCCCCGGACTTCATGCACGATCTCTACCGCGAGGCATACGGCTCCAGGGCGGTTGCCAGCCGGGACGAATGGGTGTTCAAGAAGGTCAACCTGTGGGCCCCAACGTTGGGCTATTACGTGGATGCCTTCGACTTCGACGTCGAAACAGCCAGGGCGCTGATGTCGGTGGGCAAGACCGGCCAACACAATCGGTGGCCGGGCGAGAGCGTCTCGGTCGATGTGCCGGTGCCCGACCCGAGCGGCCAGCCCGGCGCGGGTGTCGTCATCCGCGTCTGGCTGCACCAGACTGACGGCGGCTACTGGCGTGTCGTCCAGGTTGGCTTCACCCGGGAGCGGCCGGCGGCACCGGAGACATCCCAGCCAGCGCCACCCCTGTCGCCGTCGTCCCCAGCGGCCGACGAGACCTGACACAGCCCCGCTTCTCTGCCGGTGGCTCATCAGAACACCTTTTCCAGGCCATGATGACGTTTGCCAGGATTGCATCAGTTAGGGTGATACTTTACTCGGCTGGAGACTGCGGCATTGGCAGGGCGTTATCAGGCGTACTTACCGGACCTGGCGGAGGCCACTCCCAGGGCGGAGTCGGTCAAATATCCCGACCGCTGGGCGAGCGGATTTTGATACAATCTGTCAGTGGTGAGGAGAAGATGCCAACGAGTGATGGGGGATCAGGCTCCATTGGTCGCTGGTTCTGCGGCATTCATCATGAGTTTGTCACTTTTTGGCGAGCATTTCAGGAGACGGTTATGCGAACGATGACGGGGATGTGCTGCGTCCTATTGGCGATGTTGGCCGGGTTTGCCGGCGTCGCCCAGGCAGGGGAGGTGTCGGCGGTAGAGCAGGCCGTGGCGGAGTTGCGGGTTGAAGCGCCCAAGGTCCTGTTGCATAAGACCGGCCCGCTGATCTCGCGTGTGTACGGTCAGCCGATGGCCCAGGGGGAGTTTCCGGAGGAGTCGGCCGATGAGTTCATGCTGGCCCACTCCGGCGTGTTCGGCGCGGAGGCTGTCGACCTGTTGCCAGTGGGGCTCGACCCGGAGATCGGACCTGTTCAGCCCCTCATGATCGACCGCGAAACGGGCGACTACAAGTTCTTCATGGTGCGCTACGCCCAACACAGGGACGGCGTCCCGGTGTTCCGCAGTGACCTGCGGTTGCTGGTGCGCAACAGGGCGGACTTCCCGGTGGTGCTGGCGGCCTCGGCTTTGCGTAATCTCGGTGACTATCGCCCCAACCTGGCAGCCCTGCCGGCACGATTCGATCCGGCCACCATGGCCGACACGGGTATGACCGAGTTCACCGAGCCCGAGACCGTGATCTGGGCGGGTCTCGAAGACAAGGTGGTAGCGCCGCGCCTGGCGGTCACCTTCAAGGGGCGGGACGACCGCACGGACGAACTTCACGAGGCCTGGCGATTCGTGTGCGATGCCCTCACCGGCGAAATACTTCACCGGGAGACGCTCATCCATAACGTCGATGTAACGGGCAGCGTACAAGCTATGGCCACTCCGGGCGCCAAGGCCGCGTTCTGCACCGACGAGATCCTGTTCACCTACCCGTGGGCCCGCGTTGACATCCAGGGCGGAGAGACCGTTTACGCCGATGGCGACGGTAACTTCACTATCCCCAACCCCGGGACAGGGCCGGTCACCGTTCGTTCATACGTGGACGGCCTGTATTTCGCGGTAGAGAACCGGGCCGGTCCTGAGGAGACGCTGCCGCTGGAAGTCACGCCTCCAGGTCCGGCGGACTTCATCCACAACGAGTTCAACGATGACGACCACGTGCTGGCCCAGACCAACATCTACGTGTCCGGCAACATCTGTCGTGACTGGATTCTGCACCACAGCCCGGCCTTCCCGGGCGTGCCGACGGACTACGGCGTCCCCACCATCGTCAATCGCACCGACGTCTACTGCCCCTGTAACGCCTGGTCCAGCGGCTTTGACGGCTCGATCAACTTCTGCCAGGCGGACGAATTCGCCGGTTGCCCCAATACCGCGTGGCAGAGCGTGCTCAATCACGAGTACGGCCACCACATCATCGACTTCACCGGCAGCGGCCAGGGCGCCTACGGCGAGGGCATGAGCGACTGCATCGCCATGTTGCCGGTCGACGACCCGAACCTGGGCTACGGCTTCTTCGGCGACTGCGACACGGGGCTGCGGACGGCCGACAACGACTGCCAGTACCTGGCCTCGGGCTGTTCGACTTGCGGAAGTGAGATTCACGACTGCGGAAAGTTGCTCTCGGGCATCGTGTGGAGTATTCGCAACGAACTGATCGTCACCGAGCCGGTAGACTACCTCGACATTCTCTCCGCCATCGTGGTCAACTCGATTCCGCTGCACAGCGGCACCAGCATCAACGCCCAGATCGCCATCGACTTCCTGACGTTGGACGATGACGATGGCAACCTGGACAACGGTACGCCGCACTACGACGAGATCTGCGCCGGATTCAACGATCACGGGCTGGAGTGCCCGCCGTTGCTGGTGGGCATGATCGTCAGTCCGCAGGAGGACTACCTCTCCGAAGGACCCAACGGCGGCCCCTTCCTCCCGGGCACCAAGGTCTACACAGTCGAGAACCTGGGCCCGGGCTCCATCAGCTACGAAGTTGCCGGCAGCCAGCCCTGGCTGACCATCACGAACGGCAGCGGCACGCTGGTGAACGTTGGTGACACCGCCCAAGTAACTCTGGCGATCAACGCGGAGGCCGAGACGCTGGAGGATGGCCGCTACGAAGACACGGTGAACTTCATCAACACGACAGACCACGTCGGCGATACGGTGCGTGCCGTAACGTTGAACGTCGGCGTCCCGCTTCCGGTGTACGAGTGGAACATGGATCTCGACCCCGGCTGGACGACCGAGGGCCAGTGGGCCTGGGGTGTGCCAACCGGTGGCTCCGGCGATCACGGTCCGCCGGATCCGACCAGCGGCTACACCGGCAGCAACGTCTACGGATACAACCTCTACGGCGGCTATGAGAACAGCATGCCGGAAACACACCTGACCAGTACGCCTATCGACTGCACCGGGCTATCCAATTGCACGCTCAAGTTCCGGCGTTGGCTGGGTGTCGAGAACAACACCTTCGATCATGCCTACGTGCGGGTGAGCAACAACGGGGCAAGCTGGACCACGGTCTGGCAGAACGGCACGTCCGATGTTTCCGATACTGCCTGGCTGGTCCAGGAGTTCGACATCTCCAGCGTGGCCGACAACCAGCCGACGGTCTATCTGCGCTGGACCATGGGAGAAACCGACAGCGGCTGGACCTGGGGCGGCTGGAACATTGACGATGTCCAGCTCGTGGCTTTGGGCGGTGAAGAGCCGGCGTTGTACATGCTGCTGCCGGACGGCCTGCCGACTTACATCGCGCCGGGCACCAGCAACTCCATAACCGTGCAGATTGCCAACGGTGCCGAAAGCTACGTTCCCGGTTCGGGCATGCTGCACTACCGCTACGACGGTGGGGCGGTCATGACCGCACCGTTGGTCCTGCAGAGCGGTAACCTCTACGAGGCAACCCTTCCGCCCGCTTCGTGCAGCGCCACACCGGAGTTCTTCTTCAGCGCCCAGGGCGACAGCGGTACGACAGTTACCAGCCCCTCAGACGCGCCGGCCACGGTGTACGCGGCTACTGTTGGGGAATTCGTCACCATCATGCACGATAACTTCGAGACCGACCAGGGCTGGGTAGCCGAGAACCTTGGCGCCACCAGCGGCGATTGGCAGCGCGGCATTCCTGTCGATGACGGAAGTTGGTCGTACGACCCGGCGTCGGACTCGGATGGCAGCGGTCAGTGCTACCTCACCCAGAACGAGTCGGGCAACACCGACGTGGACGACGGTGCGGTGCGGTTGACTTCGCCGACTATCGACATGTCCAACGGCGACATCACCATCGACTACGATTACTTCCTGCGCCTGACTGACACCGCCGGCGGCGTGGACCGGCTGCTGGTGGAGATCGACAGCAACGACGGGGCCGGTCCCTGGACGGAGATCGCCCGCCACACGAGCGACGGCGGCCTTAGCTGGCGTTCGCACACCATCGACCAGTTCGATCTGGACGACGCCGGCGTCACGCTGAGCGCCACCACCAAGGTGCGTTTCACCGCTAACGATGCCGATCCGCAGAGTGTCAACGAGTCCGGCTTGGATGCATTCGTGGTTTCCGCGTTCCAATGTAACGCCGTGGAAGGCTTCATCACCTCCGCCCGAAGCTGTCAGAACCACGACGCAGCCGGCGAGTTCTGTCTGGCCCTGCTGGACCACGGCTACGTCGAACCGCGGCTGAGCGGCGTGTCGGACTTGAGTTTCGACGTCAGTGACTTGGCTTCGAGCGTCTCTGCCTCGGTGGCTTGTGATGTGGACATCGATTACGACCCCGACGTCATCGTGGTGGCAGATGGCAGCGACACCATCACCGTCCAGCTTGCCGAGCCGATGCCCGACGGTGACTGCTGCACGGTCACGCTAACCGGAGACGTGGTTGACGAGTTCGCGATCGCCACGCTGGCAGGCAGCGTCAACGGTGATGCGGTGGTCAGCACGGTCGACTTCAGCGGCATAAAGGCACGCTTCGGTCAGAGCACCAACGCGTCGAACTTCGTGTACGACATAAACGCCGACGGTATCATCAACACGGTGGACAGCTCGGCCGTTAAGGCCCGCTTCGGCAACGGGCTTGGTCTCTGCCCGTAGGTACCGGACACGTGATGCCGGCTGTTCGCCGGCCAGGTGAATTCACCAGACTCAACCCCGCCGCCCGACAGCGTGAGACCGTTGTCGGGCGGCGGTCTTCTTGCGACAACAGACCCGGAGACGGATGCACTCCAACAGACGGCGGAGACAGGGGCCGCCGACTACCAGCAATCCCCGGCGGCGGGGTCGTCGTGGTTGGGCCTGGGCAGTGGAGGCGTTTGCCCGCCGGGGCCGGTCTTGAACGGTGAATCAAGATCGGCGTACACGAATCCGTCGCGCAGCTCCACGGGAAAGCTCGCGATGTTGGCAGCATGATTGCGGGGGCATACGCCGGTGGTGACTTCGAACTCCCAGTGATGCCAGGGGCAGGCCACCATGCTGCCGGTCACCTCGCCGCCTGCCAGGTCGCCGCCGGCGTGGGGACACAAGGCGTCCGTCACCGCGAACCGTTGCGGATCGGTCAGGTGAAACACCGCGAGTTGCTGGTCGCCGACTTCCACGTAGGTTCCGCGGTTCGGCGGACACGCCGCGGCAGCGATGATCCGAACAAAGGCCATTGTTGCATTGGAGCAGTTTCGCCCGTTGGTCACAAGTGGCGTACAAGCAGGTTGACACGCCCAACCGGCGGTCCAAAACTTGCGCATAGGAGAATAATGGCACCAGACGGTAGAGATACACGAAGGCGCGTGGCGGAAGGGTGGTTGAGCGGAACGGGCGGCGTGCCCGCGCTGCGGCGACGATCGACGGCTCCTGCCAGCGCTGCGACCGCCCGAATCTCCGGCGGCGGACGACGCCGGCTGCTGGGAGTCCTTCTGGTCGGTGGGGCTGCCGCCCTTAGTTTGCCGGCTGCCGCGGCGGCCCAGCCCGCTCAGGCCGTGACGGACGAGGACGTAGAACTCGCCATCCAGCGGGCGGTCGAACATCTCTGGGCCACGCAGGGCGAAGACGGGCAGTGGCACGACAAACGATACGATCGGCTGTACATCGGCGGTCTCACCTCGCTGGCCGCCTTCACCCTGCGGACTGCTGGTGTCGGCGTCGGCGATCCCCGGCTGCGCAAATCCGTCAATTTCCTGATAGAGCACGAGGCCTGGATACTCAGCAACTACGCCCGCTCGTTTCGGCTCATGCTCTGGACCGTGCTGGAACCCCACAAGTATCGCAAGCAGATTCGGGCCGACGTGCGGTTGCTGGCCTCGCGGCAGAGTCGGGACGGCGTCTGGGGCTACGGTGGGCTCGGTGCGGTGGGTGTGCCCAGTGGTTGGGGCGACAACTCCAACTCGCAGTTGGCTCTGCTGGCACTGTGG
>JANQGB010001326.1 GCA_028277545.1 Phycisphaerae bacterium
GTCAAACCGCTGGTGCAGCGTCTTGAGCCGGGCCAGAACGTCTTCCGAGCAGCCAGGCTGCCACTCCTGAGCGGCCGGATCGCAGAAGAAGATGCGGCAGCCGGTGGGGCGTCCCTGGCGGGCGGTGCACTGGCCGTCGCGCTGGTAGGGGCAGGAGTCCTCCGTCGGGGAGACCGCGCCGTCGCCGTCCGTCGTGGCCAGGAACCAGGCCAGCTCGGCCGGCGTGACGAACAGCCGGTGGCCGAACTCGCCGAACCGGCAGCAGAGGCCGCGATTGGTGCAGACGGGCTTGCGGGCCGCGATGTCGGCGTCCAACTGCTCGTAGATCTCTGCCATGGCCGACAGGAAGGCCGGGTCGGCCGCACATCGCCGGATCTCGGCAAGCGGTAGGTGGCCGGCCAGCATCCCATCGATCCTCGTTAGCAGCCGGATCCGTCAGGCCGCGAAAGCTGTGGGCTACTTGCGGAGCCGGATTTCCTCGATCTCAACGAAGCTGTAATGCCGTCCCCGGCCCATGCCCGGACAACGCATGGAGGCCTCGTTCCAGGCGTCGGCCGATCGCAGGTTTCCGCTCCAGAACGGCCAGGTCTGACATTGAGATGGCCTTACGGGGTAGATAGTGCACTTGGCTCCGCGGGAGGTGCGTTTCAGAAAGATGCAGTCACCATTGGGCCGCTCGGTCAGACTGTGACGCAATCCCACCCGCCGCAGGTGCTCTTCGCCCAGTTGACCGTCGGCATGGCCCAGGTGCTCGGCGATGGCCTTGATCTCCTTCTTGGTGACCCAGACATAACCCGGCGGTCCACTGCAGCAGTTGCCGCACTGGGTGCACTCGAAGTTCAGGCCTATCTGATACCACTTGCTTCTCTTGGTCTTGACTTTGGGCACGGTCGACGCTCGCCTTGCAGAATCCCCAGCTTGACGCTTTATAGACGTACGGTACTGGCACCGCAACCGGCCTCGCGGCGCGGGTTGCGCAATATTCAGTGAGGTCGGTATAATTCCCCTGTGGAAGAACAACCCGGTCGTGGCGCGGCGGGGCCACCTGCCTCGATTACGGCGCCCGGCTGCGGAGCGACGACAAATGTCGAAGCGAAACATTATCTGGCTGGCTGCCATCGTCGTAATTGTGCTGGCGTTTTATCGCCTGGCGCCGATGGCAGCCGAGCAGGACTCGGTGCATCGGGCCTACGCGCCGCTGGTGGAGGCTGACGCCTTGATCCGGCAGCGGTTCGTTGAAACCATCGACGATCAGCGCCTGATCGACGGCGCCATCCGGGGCATGATGCTCAAGCTGGACCCCTATAGCGGCTACATCGCGCCAGACGAGTTGGGGGCCTACCGCCGCGGTCGTGACGGCAGTTACACCGGCATCGGCGTGCAGTTGGGCGTACGCGACGGGCAGCTTACCGTGATCGCCCCCATCGAGCAGAGCCCGGCCATCGACGCCGGCGTTCAGGCCGGCGACGTCATTCTGGCCATCGACGGGACCTCCACCGAGGGGCTCAGTATCGTTGACGTGGATCGGCTGCTGGATGGAGCCCCTGGATCGAGGGTCGCCCTGCGCGTGTGGCACGCCGCCGGTCAGGGCGAGGAGACGCTGACCATCACTCGCCGGCGGATCGACCTCCACTCGATCAAGGGCTTCCGGCACAACAGACGCGGCGGGTGGGATTACTGGCTCGATCAGGATGCCAGGGTGGGTTACATCCGTGTCACCCACTTCCAGAAGGATACGCCGGAGGAGTTTGACCGCGTATTCGACCATCTGCGCAGTGCCGCGGTCGCGGGCTTGATCGTGGATCTGCGTTTCAACCCCGGCGGCTCACTGACGGCGGCCGCCCAGATGGTGGACCGGTTCATCGACCGGGGGTTGATCGTCTCCACGGTCACGCGGCACAAGGCGGTTGACGAGATCAAGGCCCGGGTCGAGGGCACTTTTCCTCCCGTACCGCTGGTGGTGCTGATCAACGGCAGTTCGGCCAGCGCCGCGGAGATCTTCTCCGGCGCCCTGCAGGATCACGACCGGGCGGTCATTGTGGGGACCCGCAGCTTCGGCAAGGGCGTGGTGCAGCATGTCATCGAGCTGACCCAACACCGTGCAGCCGTCAAGCTGACCACCGCTCACTATCGCCTGCCCAACGGGCGCATCATCCACAAGACCGACCGTAACACCGACACTGACGAATGGGGCGTCCTGCCGGACCTGGTCGTGGAACTGTCGCCGCAGGAGGTCCAGGCGGTTCGTGCCAGCCGCAGCGAGCTTGACCGTTCCCTGGTGATGCCGACGACCGCGCCTGCCTCGGCTCCGGTCGCGACGGCGGCGACGCAGGCAGCGCACATTCTGGTAGACGCCCAGCTGGAGGCCGCTCTGGTTGCGCTGCTGGAGCGGGTCGAGGCGGGTGAAACCGGTGGTCAGCGCTCTTCCCGCCGTACCACGTCACCAACCGGTTGATCAGCGCCGCCCTTGGTGCCTGCCAACTTCCTGGCTGCTACTGGACCACGACACTGACGTCGGCGATGGTGACCGGTGTCTTATCCGCCTCGCTATAAAGATCCCTGAAGCGATCGATCAACTCTCCGGAGTGTGTGAACAGGTCTTGTATCGTTCTAAAGGAAATGCTCTGGAAGAGCAGTTCGGCCGTGACGGTGAACGGTGCCTCGCCTCCCTGAACCGCGATCTGGTAGGCAACCAGGTCGGAGCCTCCCGCGAAGTCATCGTCCTCTGCCGCCCCACCGTGGACGGCTATGTCGGATGACGCAGTGGTCTTGTCAAATCCCTGGGGCAGCAGCCGGTTGTCCTTGAGATAGGTGGCGGCCCGCAGCAGGATGTATGTAGCCTGCCCGTCGACGTCCTCCATGATCGGCTGGTAGATTTGCACCTGCTCGGCGTCGGTGATGACGTCGTAGTGTGGCTCCACCGAGCCGGCGTCCTGGTCGGCACCGTTTCCGGCAATGCTGCCGTCCGGCTGGGGCGCGCCGGACTCGAAGACGACCTGCCCCGAGGCATCCGTTACCGTCAGGTGGATCCACGCCTGCCGGGAGGGGAAACCGGTGGGGAACTTGTGCCCGGTGCGATTGCTGACCTGCAGGGTCACTTCGAGCGTGTCGCCGCTCAGAACGGCATCCTCGATCGTCAAGTCGGCGGTCTCGCTTTGCAGGAAAGCAGTGGTCAGGGCTATGGCGCTGTTGAAGTCCGCCGTGGATGCAGTCAGGCCCAGTTCTTCTATATTGTCGCGCAGCATGCGCAACATGAACACGTTGCCGCCCAGGAACTGGTGCCGGCTGAACGGCTGGCGACCGGTCAGGCCAGCGGGCAGGGTCGAGATGACCACCGCGCCCTCGGCACTGGGCATGTGGCAGCTTTGACAGCTTCGATCGTCGTCCCCGGCGCCGTCGCCGAACAGGCCGTGCCGCCATTCCAGAAAGGAGACCTGTTCGGGGAACGCGTCGGCGCCCTCGACCAACTCGCCGGCTGCATCGAGCGTCGGGGTGAACAAGGTGTGGCACGTAGCGCACAGCTCGGACTGTCTGAGGTGCGTGCCTTCAACCGGCAAGTACTCTACCGCGGCCTGCATCACTGCGGGGCTCTGCGGCTCCGGGTAGGGGCCGAAGATCACGCGGTCGTCACCCTCGGCGTCCGTGTCGATCACGTACTGGCCGGAGAAGCTCTCCGCCTCACCGAGGTTGTCCGGCTGGATCTGATGGCAAACCGTACACGAGACGCCCTCGGCGGCCGCTTCGTGCAGGGCGTTCGCCGGATTCAGAAAGCCGTCATCCAGCATGGCGGTCGAGGTGCCGTCCGCCACCGCCTGGGTCCGGGCGATGGGTACGTGACACTTGGCGCAAGTGTCCTCGATAAGGGAGCGCAGACCCGGGGCGGCGGACTCCACTTCAGACTCGATGTTGGCCTGGTAGAAGGGGTCGGTCATGGCGTTGGCCAGCATGGTGGCCCGCCATTCCTGGGGGATGGAGACGTCGGTGCCGGCTTCGTCAATCAGATCATCGTGACAGACGGCACAGTTGCCGGCGCCGGTGAAATTGGCGGTCGTGAACCGGCGCAAATCTCCGCCCTCCACTTCTTCCTCGCCTTCACCTTCCCCTTCGCCTTCGCCTTCACCCTCACCTTCGCCCTCTGCGCCTT
>JANQGB010001332.1 GCA_028277545.1 Phycisphaerae bacterium
TAGTGGGGGATTCTAGGCTCCTTGGCTCACAACGTCCGGCCCAAAAATCGCGGCCAAAGACCGTGAGTGATCGCTGTCAACCGCGCTGAGGGACCTCGTGAGTCGAACGCAGCAAGAGCAGCCGACAGCCGAGCTGGACCGGCTGCTGCTGCCAAACCAAGTCGAAAGGAGTTAGCCATGATGTATCTCATTCGAAACAGCGTCGGTGTTGGATTCGCCATTCTGTCTGGTCTCCTGCTGGCATCAGCCGGCTGCGGTGCCCAGGGCGGTGGCGGTGGCGGAGGTGGGGCCGGCCTCGCAGAAGGCGAAACGACGAACGAGGAGCCTGACCAGGGGGTAACCGAAGGAGAGGGCCAACGGGAGGTCGACAGCGCGGATGGCCTCGGCACCGCCAACGACCAGCCCACGGATGAGGTCGACAGCGCGGGCGATGAACCCGATGCCCTGACGCAGACCATGCTCTATGTCATCAGCAGCGGCCTGCAAGGCTACCGCGATGCCGGCACGCTGCGGGGCCCCACCATCACCGCCACAACCGACCTCGACTCGGACCCGGCTGGAGATCCCGTGGACGCCGCCTTCGACGCCCGCGGCGCCCTGTATGTCATCAGCAGCCTGAACACCGGCACCATCGCGGTTTACGACAACCCGCTGACCGCCACCGGCAACCGCACGCCCGATCGGATGGTCTCCGGCGACCTCACCGGGTTGTTCATCCCCACCGGCCTGGCCATCGATGTGGAGAACGACTTGCTGTACGTGTCCAACGGCTTCTCCAACAGCGTCAGCCACGTGGTGGTCTTTGACCTCGGCACGCCGGATGCCTTCGACGGCAACGTCGAACCAATCAGCACGTTTGACGTCGACATGGACAGCGTGCTTTTCGCCGACCAGGTCCAGTTCGCCAATGGCTCGCTATACGTAGTGGATGCCCCAGAGATCCTGGTCTTCGACAGCCCGGCCGACCTGAAGGGGCCGGCAATTCCGGACCGCGTCATCACCAACGCGGCCTTCGACGACAACATCCAGATTCACCTGGCTGATGCCGACCGCATGATCGTGGCCAGCGGCGATACCGGCGGCACCGACCAGGTATTCATCCTGGAGCGTGCGTCAACGCTGGACGGAGCCGTCGAGCCCGACGTCGTGCTCACGGTTGCTCGAACAACCGGCACCGCTGACACCATCTTTGCGGCCATCGATTCCCAGGATCGCCTCTTCATCGCGGATGGCTGGAACGGTGTGATCTACACATTCGACAATGCCAGCACGTTGACCAGCGGCGAATACTTTGCCGACCGCGACTTCGACCTCGGCACCTACCTGCCGGATCGCCTGCTGCTCAGCGAAGAGCCATAACGAAATCCGTAGTCTCCGTGCTGCCCGCAGGATCGTCGCGCCAGTGACGCCCCTGCGGGCACTTTTTTACCCCCCAAACAGAAATTCCGCCGTGAGTACCAGACGCGAATCCCGCTCAGAACCACTGGACCGGATACAGGAGATTGCAGAATGCCAGCATCAGCAGACCTAAGTCGGGCCCAGATCGCCTTCGACATCGAGGGGGCGGCCACGGATCAGTTCCTCGTTCTGCGTTACCGCGGAACCGAGAGCCTCTGCCAGCTCTACCGCTTCGAGATCGAACTGGTCTCCAACGACTCCGCGGTGGCCCTGGGCGACGTGGTGGGCAAGCCGGCCGTGCTCAGCCTCAACGACCCCCGCGGCGAGCGGTGGTTCCACGGCATCATCAGCCGCTTCACCCTCACGGGGCAGAGTGCGGACCAAGCCTACTATCGGGCCGAACTGGTTCCGCAGTTGTGGCTGCTCACCCAGCGCTACGACTGCCGCATATACCAGAACAAGTCGGTTCCGGACATTATCGCCGACGTGCTCCAGCGCGGCGGCCTCGACGGCAGCCGCGTCCGCATGGACCTCCAAGGCCAATACGAACCTCGCGAATACTGTGTCCAGTACCGAGAGACCGACTACAACTTCGTCTCCCGCCTCATGGAGGAGGAAGGCATCTGGTGGTGCTTCGAGCAAACCCTGGACACGCACACGTTGATTCTGGCGGATGCGCCAGCCGCCTACGCTCCCATCAGCGGCGACCCCAAGGTCCCGTTCGCGGAACCCTCCGGCCTGACGCCGGCGGTGGGCCAGGGCGAGGAGCACGTCTCCGAATTTCGCGTGGGCCAGGCCGTCCGCCCGGGATCGGTCACCCTGACCGACTTCGATTTCAAGAACCCGCTCCTCGACCTGGAGACCAACCACTCGGAGTCGTCTAACACCGAGCTGTGCATCAGCGACTATCCGGGTGAGTACACTACTCAATCTCGCGGTTCCGAGGTGTCCCGTATCCGGTCAGAGGAGCTGGCCTCCTACGGCGTCGTTGGCACCGGCCGCAGCAACTGCCGTCGGCTGGCCTGCGGGCAGACGTTCTCACTGTTCGAGCACCCCGCAGCGGGCGCCGACGGCGAGTACGTGATCACCTCGGTGACCCATTCTGGCCGCCAAGCCGTCCAGCGGACCTTCACCGGCTTCGCGACCGGTTCGGGCAAGGGACTCAATGGCTGGCACGATCTGCGCACCGGTACGAACCGCCTCTACCACCTGGGCGCCATGATGCCCGACCCGGCCAACACCATTGGGACCAGTGACTGCCTGAACGGCCACGACGCCAACGGCAGCGCCG
This sequence comes from Phycisphaerae bacterium, assembly GCA_028277545.1. Lineage (GTDB taxonomy): Bacteria > Planctomycetota > Phycisphaerae > UBA1845 > UBA1845 > JANQGB01. The sequence goes on from JANQGB010001332.1 coordinate 2,690, forward strand.
CCGATGAAGAACCCACCCTCAGCTACGAAGCGGACTTCCAATGCATCCCGGCCGGCGTGGTTTATCGCCCCGCACGGGTGACACGCCGCCCGATCGTCCACGGCACTCAGACCGCCCGCGTAGTCGGCCCGGAAAACGAAGAAATCCACACAGACGAGTACGGACGCGTTCGCGTCCAGTTTCCCTGGGATCGCCAGGGCGGCTTCAACGAGGACGCCTCCTGCTGGATCCGCGTCTGCCAGGGCATGGCCGGCGGGCAATACGGCATGATGTTCCTGCCCCGCATCGGCCAGGAGGTCGTCGTCGATTTCCTGGAGGGCGACCCCGACAAGCCGCTTGTCGTCGGCCGCGTGTACAACGCCGATCACATGCCGCCCTACCCGCTGCCGGCGGAAAAGACCAAGAGCGTCATCAAGACGCACAGTAGCAAGGGGGGCCAGGGCACCAACGAAATCCGCTTCGAGGACCTGGCCGACAAGGAGCAGCTCTTCATCCAGGCCCAGCGGCGCATGGACACCCGCGTAAAGGCCGATCACTACCATACTGCCGGTGGCAGCTACCACCTGCACGTGGGCGGCGAATACAAGGGCAAACTCAGCGGCGAATACCGCCAGACGGTCTTCAAAGCCAAGCACGTCCACGTCAAAGGCGAGCAGCGCACCTGGATCGAGGGAGATGAGAGCGGGGTTGTAGGTGGCAACGTGGCCATGGAGCTGCAGGGCAGCAAGGCTATGGCCGTGGCCGGTAACGTGCTCGATACGTTCGACATGAGCCACAAGCACGAGGTCAAGGCCACCTATCACCTGGATGCCAACATGATCAAGCTGGCCGCCCCCATGGGCATCGAGCTCAAGTGCGGCGCCAGCTCCATCGTGCTGTCGCCAGCCGGTGTGTTCATCGAGGGCCCGATGATCAACATCGCCAACGGCCCCGGCCCGGCGGTACCACCGGCGGAGCTCATCGTCACCGGCCCCGCCCCGGCCGAGGATGCGGCCGTGGCCGATCGTTCGGAGCCTGGCCGTGACAAGCGCTACAGCAAGTCACCAACGCCCCCGGAACCGGCCCCCGTCGTGCCGGACGTGCCCGGTCACGAGTTCGACGAGAACGATGAGGACGACGAAAAGTACTCAAGCTGGCTGGACATCGAGCTTGTCGACCAGAACGGCAAGCCGGTGCCCTACGAGCCGTACGAAGTGACCGACTCGGAAGACCGCAAGAAACGCGGCACCCTGGACCGCAACGGCTACGCCCACGTGACCGGCGTCGCCGCCGGCCCGTGCCAGGTCACCTTCCCGCGGCGCGACTACAGCGTCTGGCAGAAGGCCGGAACCGAGCTTCTCTAGCACAAAGGCCCACAGGGCCAGGGAGATTTCACGATGTCACTTAAAGTGTACAAGACCAAACCCGGAGAATCGCCGTGTTCCGTCGCCTTGAAGCACGGCCTGGACAACTGCGATCGCCTCGAACTGGACAACATGTACCTCCCGCGCGACGACGAAACGCTGCCCGAGGGAACGGTGATCCTGCTCCCCCAGCCGGAGAGCAAGCTCGAGGAGGCGGTGACCGAGAAGCTGAACTCCTTCGAGCTCACCCAGCGCCAGCCCCATATCGAGTTCATCCAGGACGAGAAGCACGGTCATAACGACCCCTGGAAGTGCAATCTCGATCCAGTGGTGACCGAGTTGGCCATCACTAACTACGTGGTCGACCGCGGCGGCGACGGGCTGTCCAAGGGCAACTTCCCCGACGAAACCGTCTTCAGTTGGAAAAAGGAAGGATCGGACGATCCCGACCACTTCAAGGTGCAGGTGCTGGACGGCAGTGTGCCCGACAGCGTAAACGAGCTTCAAGTCTCGCTCTTCGCCCAGATGCCGCGCTACAAAGAGAAGAAACGCGGCGCCGATACGGTCATGGAGCCGAAGAGCACCGGCCACTCCCGCGAATCTGATCCGAAACGCAGCCTGCTCAACGTCACCTGCAAGCGTATGGGCAATACGCGCTTCTTCCGCTCACCCTACCTGCGGCTGGTCACCTTTGAGGCCGACCGGGCCAAGCGTCCCAAGCAGACACTGCTGGTCACGGATTTCGTGGATTCCAACTACGCCTCCAAGAACGTGCGCAATCTCACCGAAATTCTCCACCAGCGGATCGAGGCCCACTACAAGATCCCCTCCTGCGGGCACAAGAAATGCGGCGTCTCCGCCTTCGCCGACCTCGCTGACAAGGGCGTCATCGAGCTGGCCGTCCACGTGCTGGGTGACCCGACCAACGCCGACGACCAGAAGACACTCAAGAGGGTTCGCAAGTTAATGCGCACCTGGACCCGCCGCATCTATGCTGCCGCCGGACTGCGAATCGAACTGCGAACAACGCAAGTCGTTCCGCTGCCCAAAAACGTTCTCTTCGTCGGCGACTCCGCGCTGAAGCACCGCGGTCGTGCCGCCTCCGGCAAGAACGCCAAGGGCGGAAAATCCGAGATGGAGTTCCGCGTCAACGGCCGTAAGGTCGAGGTGCAGTTGGTCACCGGTGAAACGCCGGCGCAGACCGCCAACCGCATCATCTCAGCGATACCGTCGGCCCACGCGGACTTGGCCGGCTTCACGGCCACCAAGTTCCAGGTGGACCTGCTCCAGTTCCCGGACGCCAACACCAGCGCCCCGTTTGACATTCTCGTCTTCGACGCTGCCGGCAACCCGGCTGAGGTGACCCGCGCTCGCAGCACCGACGACGATAAGACCTCGGGCAGCGTGACGCAGGGCAAACAGCAGTTGGCGTCGATTGAGGGACCAAAATGGTGGCGCGGCGCCCACGGTGACTTCCTAGTGTCTCCAGTGATCGCCGAGTCCAGCCACCAGGAAC
>JANQGB010000013.1 GCA_028277545.1 Phycisphaerae bacterium
GGCGACGCACGGGCCGACCACGATCGCTCACTTTGGGTCGAGCCGCAGCGACCCAAAGTACCCGTCACTCCTCCCGTGAGGAGCGCGTTAGCTGTAGCGAGAGCGTGGATCCGGCGTTATGTGACACATGTGTGGTGGTGATTCCTCCTCGACAATCACCGCCAATGCGGCCCCCGGGTGAGGCTAGAGCTCGTACCGCCACGACCACCGCCCGAGTGCTGGGGCCGGGACCGCTAGCGAGGGATAGAGAACCCGAAGTTTGGGTGCACGTAGACCCTGTCCCCGCCAATCCACCCGAGGATACGTACGCTAGAGCCCCGACCGAGGTCTCGATCGAAGCGGTCTCCAGTGGCTAGCGGCCGGCCTAGCTCGAGAACAGCCCCCGCGGGGCCCCCACCCCAGGCCCACTCTACGTCGTTTGTTCCGCCACTGAGGAAGTCAGCTTCAGCGCACGAGATGGATTCGCAGCCCTCCGTGCGCACGTGCCAATCAGTCACGGGGCGCCGGCGTGGACCGGCGTACCACACGTCGTCACCGGTATTGGCGACACCGTCAGAGTCCGAGTCCAGTATCAGTAGAGTCGAAAACCAGTACGGGTCCGGTTCGTCCACGACCCACCCAGGTGGGAACTCGAACAGGACATAGACTGCATCCGAATCGTACATGAAGCGGACATGAGCGAACTCTGAGCTCGGCATGTCACGATCGCGGCGGCTGGGGATGGGCACTGGAAGCGCCGCGTCCCACTCGCCCTCAGCACGTAACCCGTCAACATGAGCGGTTCCAGGGTGGGCCGCTCGAACAATGGGATCCGAGTGACGAAGAACGTCGGCCACGACTTCAACGAAGACGCTATCTTCGCCGCTCTCCGCCCGTCCGTCCTTGATCTCAGAGTGTGTGTACTCGTAGGTCGGCGTCACGTGATCCGTTGCACTGGACAAGGGTACCACGCCGTCATTCTCGCAGTAGTCTACGCGGTCACGGGCGCGGCCGTAGGCGCACAGATGCCACCGGCCGAAGGGGTAGGCAGACGGCATCGTGCTGCTAGGGCGGGCCCCTAGGTCACCGGCAAACGCGATCAAGTCCGGTCGCCGCGGCGACCCAAGGAACTCGCCTGGGAAGGCGAGATCTTGACCGCCTTCGGTGAGAACGGCGGGCAGGGCCATGCCTGCAATCGGAATCAACGGGTACGGGGTGCCCAAATGCGGCGACCCCAATGCGAGCACGGCAGAGACTGGCACGTCGTGATGTTGCTCTTGCACAACTCGCGCGACGAGCCCTCCCATGCTGTGTCCGATGAGAACGATGTTGGACACCCCGTGCGCCGCGGTTAGGGCCCGGAGTCGTGCCGCCAACCAGTCACCGCTGCGCTCGATGGAATAGTGGGACGGGTAGCTAAATCGATACATCGGGCGGTCGCGACCGAGTCTTGGCAGAAGAGACGTCTGGAGCATGGCCTCGAACGTGGGTGCTGCATCATCGAGGCCTGTGACGTAGTCCTCGCAGTTGGCGACGTCCTTGGCCCATCCGTGAACGAGTACGACAGCTGAAGCATCTGGATACGGATCGATGCTCCCGTCCACGTGATGGAGTGGGTACTCCCAGCACCTCTCTAGGATCGTCACTCGCGCGCCAAACGACTCGACATTGGCGGCATCCTGAGCGGTCGTTGGTGCCGGTGGATCGGAACCGAGGTCGACTGCTGCGGGCACCACTTCGATCGTTAGGACGCCGCCCTCGACCTCTGACGCGAAATGAGTCAGATCCCCGACGTCCAGGGCCGAAACGAGCCCGTCTCTCGCTGCGGCGTAGCTCGCGGGGGTCCACAATAGATCATCCGATAGCTCGGGAAGTCGTGTCGCTAGGTACAGACCTAGCCCTCCCGGCGGCTCGCTCGGAATAGGAGCAAAGAGTTCCAGGGTGCCGGCCGAAGTCGGCTCTAACGCTCCCAACGCCATCTCGATTCTCGTCGGTTCCCCACCCAACGAGACACGGGGAGGCAGTAATCCGCCTGTGCGCAGCGTGAGAGCTACTTCACCCGATACGGTACCAGCCGGTATTGTGATCTCAAGCCCGGATAGAGTGTCCGTGAGGTAGGCGCCGGCCAGCCCGATCACTATGGTCGAGTCGATCGGAGCGGTGGTAGGTGTCTGCGTGTCGGGAGCATCGGGCCTGTCTTCCGGAGCTGACGGACCGGGCTCCGAGCACGCTGCTAGAACGATGGCGGCGATGGCTAGACTCCCTACCAGGCGTCCCTTGTTCGTCATGAGATATCGAGCTGGCTATGGAATCGTGTTGTAGGGTCGGAGCTTGTCTCACCCGTGGAGCGTTCACCACGCGTCGGCCACCATTGACGTAGGTGAGGTAGACTGCCTTCCGTGGCAAGGTCTGCGCTTGGCTCGTAAACATGTGTCACATAACGACCCAATGGATCCACGACACGGAGGCAGTCTACCTCACCTACGTCAATGGTGGCCGACGCGTGGTGAACGCTCCACGGGTGAGACAAGCTCCGAC
>JANQGB010000028.1 GCA_028277545.1 Phycisphaerae bacterium
CGACATGCCGGCGTCAGACTGCCTGGCGCTGGGCGCGACCACCCACTGGCACCCCGAGGATAGCTGTCTCGATTCCTCCTTCATTTGCCCGGGCGCACCGTCTTACTGCGACGCCTGCTACACCAACGTCACAGACGACTGGATCGCCGAGGTCCGCTTCAACGAGATCAACAACGTCTCTGGGCCCGCGGGTGGTGACTGCAGCTACGGCGACTACCGCGCACAGCAGGCCTTCGTCGCGCGAGGCATGGTCGTGCCCATGACCGTGGGAGTAGGCACCTCACCGCCGGGGCAGTGGACGCAGTGCGTGAGTGTGTGGATCGACTGGAACCAGGACTACGTCTTCGACGCGTCCGAGCGTTCCGACGGCGACTGTGGGCAGGAGCCCGGCTCTGAAGTCTGGTACACCACCTTCGACGTCAGTGTACCGGTTTCGGCTCTGTCCGGCGCGACGGCGATGCGCGTAATCGAGAAGTACGACACTTGGCCGGCAGATGCCTGCGACGCAGACACCTACGGTGAAATCGAGGACTACACGGTCACGGTCGGCGAGGGTGTCGGTGCCTGCTGCACTGGCGTCGAATGCCAGATTGATGTTGTCGAGGGGGATTGCACGGGAGATTTCCTGGGCCATGGCTCAGTCTGCGACCCCAACGACTGCAACACCAACGACGTCCCCGATACGTGCGACATCGCCGCGGGCACCAGCCTGGACTGCAACGAGAACTCGATCCCCGACGAGTGCGAGGAAGACTGCAACACCAACGGCATTCCCGACGATTGCGACATCGCTGCCGAAACCAGTCTCGACTGCAACGAGAGCAATGTACCCGACGAGTGCGATATCGCTGACGGTACCAGCCTGGACGGCAACGAGAACGGCGTGCCTGACGAGTGCGAGGAAGACTGCAACAGCAACGGCATCCTGGACATCTGCGACGTCGACTGCAGCGCTGGCAGTTGCTATCTGCTACCGTGCGGCTACTCTTTTGACTGCCAGCCGGACGGCATTCCCGACGAGTGCCAGATGGAAGACAACGACTGTAACGGCAACCAATGTCCGGATGATTGTGATATCGCTGACTGCGATGGTTCGCTCTGGTGCCTGGACTGCCAGGACAACGGCATTCCTGACGGCTGCGAGGTTCATCCGGATACGGGCCAGAGCGAGGACTGCCAGCCCGACGGCATCCCCGACGAGTGTCAGTTGGGTGAGATCATTGGGGATGTGCGCGACGACTCCTGCACGGCTCCGGACGCCACCTGGACAGTCTACCTCCTGACCGACGACTATCCGGGCGAGACCACCTGGACGCTGGTAGAGCGCGGCTTCGGCCACGTAGCTACCGGTGGTCCTTATGCTGATCCGGGCACGCTGCACAGTACCGACGTGCCGATCTGCTCCGACCGCTGCTACGATTTCACCATCTTTGACTCCTTCGGCGACGGCATCTGCTGCGGACACGGCGTCGGCTACTACGAGGTCTACGTGGACGGCGTACTGATCGGCAGCGGCGGTGAATTCGCCGACTTCGACTCGGTTCTTGGCATAGGCACCGGCTGCTCGCCATCGGGTTTACCGCTGCTCCAGCCTCCTAACCAGTCTTATGGCATCTTCTCCGACGTCGGCTGTGAACAGTGCGAAACCGGCATGCAAGTCGTGGCCGAGAACGTCAACCTGATAGGCGCCGACGTAATTCGCAGTGTACGGTTCTGGGGCGGCTACTACCCGCCAGGAACGCCGCAGGAGCCGGACGCATTCACCCTGATCATCCGCGAGGATGCCAACGGCCTGCCGGGTGCGGCGATCGCCACCTTCGGTCCGATGCCGGCCACGACCAAGGAGCTCACCGGCCTCACCTTGTTTGACGTGTCCGAGTGGGTCTACACTATCGACTTCCCGCCAACGAATGTCGGTCCGGGGGCGGTTCACTTCGAGATCTACAACAACACCGCCGGCACGCCCGGCCAGTGGTTCTGGGAGACTGGGAACCTCGATCCGATCATCGGTATCGCCGGCGAGGCGTACACCTTCACTCTGCCCGAGGAGCTCTGGAGCTACGACGACGACGTCGACATGGCCTGGGAGCTGCACCGCGCCTGGAGCGTGTCCGCCAACGACTGCAACAGCAACGGCATCCCCGATGACTGTGAGTTAATCTGCGACTTTGACGGTAATGATCTGGTCGATGCTGCCGACTACGACGTCTTCCTGGCATCATTCGGCCATAGCAGCGGCGATGCCGAGTTCGAGCCCTGTGCCGACTTCGACGACGACAGCGTCGTGACGCTGGCCGACTATCAGAACTGGTTGATGTGCTACCGCACTGCCGCGGGCGACCACGTGATTGGCATCCTGCCAGCCGAGGAGGCATCCAGGGGGCTGACCGGTGGCAGCGGCGCCGTTGGCTCTATTGAGGAGGTGCGACGGTAGTCGGCCAGATGCATCAAGGTGCGTCCTACGAGCCGGATTCCCCATCCCTGGCGTAGCGAGGCGCGGGGAATCTATACGGCTGACGCGACAGGGCAACGTGTGGAGTACGATTCGTCGGACTGGAAAGAGCAGGAGTCAGGAAATGCTTAGGGACAAGATTGTGCATATCTGCTGTGGCGCTGCGCTTACGGGCATGAGCCTGTTGGTGGGTCTCTCAAGCGCCGAGCCGCCGCGGGCGCTCACTCTATCGGAAGCCACTGGGGCTGCGAGCCTGAACGTCCTGCCTGCAAAGGCGCCTCCCGCGGGCGTGGCCGCGACGAAGACTACTCACGGCCATCAGAAGTCTGGACGCGGCCCGCGGGTCTCGGATGAGTGGGTCATGACCAACACTGGCGAACTGCGGCGACTGGTCTCCACCGGACACGATCTCAGTTCGGAGCGCGGCGTCTTCACCGGCGTGCTCTGCGCCTGGGCCGAGCCCGACAACGCCGCCTTCCGTAGCGAGCTCTCGGCCCTGCTGGGCGGAGTCCGTGTTGACTACTACGATGCCCGCTTTGACACGCCGACCGTTCTGCTGATGCGCGGATACGCCGCGGTCTTCACGTGGGTAAACTATGCCTATTATGACTCCCATCTGATGGGCGACAGGCTGGCCGACTATGTTGACTCCGGCGGCAAGGTGATTCTGGGGCAGTGGTGCTACCACACGGGCGCGACGAACTGGCTCGACGGGCGGATCATGACGGAGGACTACTGCCCTATCACAGCGGACGCGTCTTTGACCACCAGCGGCAGCTATGCCGGCGATGGCCTCACCTGCATTCACTTCGATGTCGACACCTACGCATCAGCCTACCGGGACCGCATCGACGGTGTTCAAGGCACGGGTGTCCTGGACGGCACGTATCAAGACGGTCTGCCCACGCACGGGCACCGTTTTGACAGGGCCGTCTTCTACAGCGCCGGCAACACGGGAGGCACCTACGGCAGCGGTCAGTGGGCCAAGGTCGTGGCCAACATGGTCGACGTGTGCAGCGTCATCGAGGAGTGGGTAGCCTGTTGCGACGACGCCACCGGGATCTGCCACGACAACTGGACTGCGGCGGACTGCTTCGACATCGGTGGCCGCTGGGAATTCGACACTCTCTGCGCCGAACTCGAGCCGACCTGCGGGCAGCTCCAGAGCGCCTGCTGCTGGGGCGATGAACCGCCGCACTACTACGAATGCGGTGGCGACATGCTGGCAGCAGACTGCCTGGCGCTGGGCGCGACCACCGAGTGGCACCCCTGGGAGAGCTGTCACGATCCCACCTTTGAGTGCCCGGGCGCCCCGTCCTACTGCGACCCCTGCTACATCAACCTCACGGACGACTGGATCGCCGAGGTCCAATTCAACGAAATCAACAACGTCACCGGACCAGAGGGCGGCGGCTGCAGCTACGGCGACTACCGTGCCCAGCAGGCCTCAGTCGCGCGGGGCGCGGTCGTTCCCATGACCGTGGGCGTAGGCACCTCGCCCCCGGGGGAGTGGACGCAGTGCGTCAGCGTGTGGATTGACTGGAACCAGGACTACGTTTTCGACGCTGCCGAGCGCACAGACGGCGAGTGCGGGCAGGAGGCTGGTACCGAGGTCTGGTACACCAGCTTCGACGTCACCGTACCCACCACGGCACTGCCTGGCGAAACCACCATGCGCGTGGTCGAGAAGTACAACACCTGGCCGCCCCATGCCTGCGACGCATCCACTTACGGAGAGGTAGAGGACTACACCGTTGTGGTGGGCGCAGCCTCCGGTGCCTGCTGCACCGGCGCCGGATGCGATGACGACGTTCTCGAACCCGACTGCGCCGGAGATTTCCTGGGGCAAGGCTCGGCCTGTGACCTCAACGATTGCAACTCCAACGGCACTCCGGATACGTGTGACATCGCCGCCGGCACCAGCCTGGACTGCAACCAGAACGCGATCCCCGACGAGTGCGAGCTGGAGGCCAACGACTGCAACAGCAACGGCGTTCCCGATGACTGCGATATCGCAGCCGGTACCAGTTCCGACTGCAACAGCAACCAGATGCCGGACGACTGCGAGTTGCCATTCGACCCGGACTGCAACACCAACGGCATCCTGGACGAATGTGAGGACGACTGCAACAGCAACGGCATGGCCGACGAGTGCGACATCCACGATTGCGAAACCGTCCACGGCGGTGCCTACTGGTGCCAAGACTGCCAGCCCGACGGCATTCCCGACGGCTGCCAACTTGAGGGCAATGACTGCAACAGCAACCTGATCCCTGATGACGTCGACGTCGCCTGCTGCGACGGCTCATACTGGTGCCTGGACTGCAACGAAAACGGGATTCCCGACGGCTGCGAGATTGACTGTAACAGCAACCTGATCCCAGCCGATTGCGACATCGACACGGGTGCTGCCCTGGACTGCGATGGCAACAGCATCCCCGATTCCTGCGACCTGGCGGAATGCGACGGGGCTCCGTGGTGCTCAGACTGCAACAGCAACGGCAGCCCCGACGTCTGCGATCTGGTTGAGGACTGCAACAACAATGACATCCCTGACGAGTGCGACGTAGCGGACGGCGGCGGAAGCGAGGACTGCCAGAATGATGGCGCCGGCGACGGCATCCCGGACGAGTGCCAGTTGAGCGAAGCGCCCGTCCGGGACCGTGACCTGCCCTGCACCGCTCCGGATGCGACTCTCACCATCGACATTCTGACCGACAACTATCCGGGCGAAACTACCTGGACGTTATCCGAGCGTGGCGTCAGCCTGATCGCCTCAGGAGGTCCGTATGAAGATCAAGGCACGCTCTACAGCGTGGAGATACCCGTCTGCTCCGACAGTTGCTACGATTTCACCATCTTTGACTCCTACGGAGACGGCATCTGTTGCTACTACGGCAGCGGTTACTACGAGATCCACCTCGACGGCGCACTCGTCGCTGAGGGCGGCGAGTTCGAATCCTCCGACTTTGTCCCGGGCATCGGCAGTGGTTGTCCCGAGCCGGCCCTGCCGCTGGTCCAGCCTCCGAACCAGACCAATGGTATGTTCTCTGACCTCGACTGCCCGCTATGCGACACGGGCATGCAGATCGTGGCTGAGAACGTCAACCTGCCGAGCGCCAATACGGTCGGGATGGTGAGGTTCTGGGGCGGTTACTACCCGGACGATACCCCGCTCGATCCGGACGCCTTCACCCTGGTCATCCGCGAAGATGCGGGGGGTGTGCCGGGCGCGGAGCTGGCCTCCTTCGGACCGATGCCGGCTACGTCCAAGGAACTTACCGGCGTATCCGTGTTCGGCGTGTCCGAGTGGGTCTACACAATCGAGTTCCCGCTAATGAGCATGGAGTCGGGGCCGGTTCATTTCGAGATCTACAACGACACCACCGGGAGCGCCGACCAGTGGTTCTGGGAGGCGGGCAGCCTCGATCCGGGGCTGGGCATCATCGGCGAGGCATTCACCTTCACCCTGCCCGAGGAGCCCTGGAGCTATAACGATGACCGGGACATGGCCTGGGAGCTGCACGGCCGGCAGGGTGCGCCGGTCAACGACTGTAACACCAACGAGATACCCGATGACTGTGAGCTAATCTGCGACTTCGATGGAGACGGACTGGTCGATGGCGCGGATTACGAAATCATCCTGGCCTCCTTCGGCCACAGCTTTGGCGATGGCGAATTCGAGCCCTGCGCCGACTTCGACGACGACAACGTAGTGACGCTGGCGGACTACCAGAAATGGCTGATGTGCTACCGCGATGCCGCGGGCGACCGCCTGCCCGGTATCTCGACGGGCAGCGCGGATGCCCCCGGACAGACCGGCGACACCGGCGCTATCGGTTCGATCGACGCGGTGCGGCGCTGAGTAAGCGGTGCATCAGGATGCACTCTGCGAATTGGGTGGTGCGTCAAGATGCACCCTACAAGTGGTACGGTGCGTCCGGGACGCACGCTACCGACTTTTGTGGGATCACGGACCGGGTGCTCCATCCCTTGCGCACTAAGGGGTGGGGAATCACCGCCGACACCGCGACTCGGGAAACGCACCAAAGACGAGTCGCCGATTCGGACACAACGGGAGACAAAGAATGAACACCAGCGTCCTAGTTTCTTGCAGCGCAGCATCCTTGTGGCTGGGTGTCGTGGCGGGTATCGGAGGCTCGGAGGAGCCGTCTGCGGAACGCGTTGCCGTGAGTTACACCGTGGCTGACGAAGGTGCCCTCGGTGCCGGTGAAGCGCCGGGCGCCAGAGCCTACTGCGAAGCATGCTATACGGACGACACCGACGACTGGATCGCCGAGTTCCGATTCAATGAGATCAATAACGTCAGTGGTATCGAGGTCGGCGGTTGCAGCTACGGCGACTATCGCGACCAGCAGGCCTACGCCTACCCGGGCATGGTTGCCCCAATGACGGTGGGCGTGGGCAGCTCGCCGTTGGGCGGCTGGGCGCACTGCGTCAGCGTGTGGATTGACTGGAACCACGACTGCGTCTTCGACGCCTCAGAGCGTACTGACGGTGAGTGCGGCTCCGGTCCTGGCGGCGATGAAGTCCGGTACACCAGCTTCGACGTCACGGCGCCCGCAGATGCCGTATTCGGCGCGACTACGATGCGCGTGATCGAGCGGAATATTACCTGGCCCCCTGACGCGTGCGACTCGGATGCGTACGGTGAGATCGAAGACTACACAGTTGTGGTGGGAGAGCCATTCGGCGCCTGCTGCACGTCCACGGGGTGCCTTGACGACATTGTCGAGAGCGATTGCACTGAGACGTTTCTGGGTCACAGGTCGGTTTGCGATCCCAACGACTGCAACAGCAACGGCATATCGGACAACTGCGACGTGGCCACTGAAGTCAGTCCGGACTGCAACGAGAGCGCAATTCCCGACGAGTGCGAAGAGGACTGCAACACCAACGGCATACCCGACGATTGCGACATCGCCGATTGCGACGGCTCCTACTGGTGCCTGGACTACCAAATGGACGGCATCCCCGACGTCTGTCAACTCGAGAACAACGACTGCAATAGCAACCAGGTCCCTGATGATGTCGACATTGCCTGCTGCGGCGGGGCTGCCTGGTGCCAGGACTGTCAGGGTGACGGTGTTCCCGATGGCTGCCAACTCGACAACAATGACTGCAACACAAATTACATTCCGGACGAATGCGAACCCGACTGTAACAGCAACGGCATCGTTGACGAGTGCGACATCCGCGATTGCGACGGTTCGTACTGGTGCCTGGACTGCCATCCTGACGGCATCCCCGACCAATGCCAGCTAGAGGACAATGACTGCAACAGCAACCTGATCCCGGACGACATCGACGTCGCCGACTGCGACGGCTCGCTCTGGTGCCTGGACTGCCAGGGCAACGGCGTCCCCGACGGCTGCGAGGTCGACCCGGACACGGGCCAGAGCGAAGACTGCCAGCCTGACGGCATACCGGACGAGTGCCAGTTGGGCCAGGAGATCGGGGGCGTGCCGGAGGAGCCCTGCACGGCTCCGGACGCCACCATCACCATCGACATCCTGGCCGACAACTATCCGGGCGAGACCACCTGGACCCTGGTCGAGCGGGGCTTCGGCGTGGTCGCCTCCGGTGGTCCGTACCTGACACCGGACACCCTTTACAGCACCGACGTTGCGGTCTGCTCCGACAGGTGCTACGACTTCACCATCTTTGATTCATATGGCGACGGCATCTGCTGCGGCTACGGCGAGGGCTATTACCAGGTCTACGTCGATGGCGTGCTGGAGGCCGAGGGTGGTGAGTTCGGCACCTCAGAGTTGGCGGCCGGCATCGGGCCCATCTGCGCCCCCTGGGCCGATCCCCCGCTGATTCAGCCCCCCGACCGGTTGGCCAGCTTCGCCGCCGACCTGGACTGCGATGCGTGCAGCGCGGGCCTGGGCTTTGCGGCCGACAACGTTCATCTGCAATACCCGAGTACGCTGGGCACGATACGATTCTGGGGCGCGTACCATCCGTCGAATCAGTCGCCCGACCAGGATGCGTTCACCGTGGTTATCCGCGGGCAGGCTGAGTGTAACCCAGGGCCAGCAATCGCCACCTTCGGCCCGATGCCGCCGATCACCAAAGAACTCACCGGCGAAACGGTGTCCGGCGTGGACGAATACGTTTACACCATCGAGCTGCCGCGGGTGAGCCTGGCGCCCGGGTACTACTGGTTCCAGATCTACAACAACACCATCGATAGCCCCGACACCTGGAGGTGGGAGACCGGCCAGCGCGATATGTTCGTGGGGCTCATGGGCATGGCCTACACGTTCACGGTCCCGGAGGAGTGCTGGTACTGCGAGTGTGAGTTCGATCTGGCCTGGGAGCTTCATCCCTCGCCGGGGCCGATGACCAATGACTGCAACACCAACGGTGTGCCCGACGAGTGCGAGTTGATCTGTGATTTTGACGCGGATGGCCTGGTCGACGGCGCCGACTACCAGACCATCCTGGCATCATGCGCCCACATCTTCGGCGACGAAGAGTACCAGCCCTGCGCCGACTTCGACGACGATGGCACCGTGTCGCTGGCCGACTACCAGGAGTGGCTGATGTGCTACCGCGCCGCCAGCGGAATGCGCACCCCGGCCTTCTCACCTGGCATCGAAGAAACCGCTCAATCGAGCGACGACACCGGCACTATCGGTTCGCCAGAGGCAGTGCGGCGCTGAGTGACCGGTACATCAACATGCACCCCGCAGTCGGTAGGGCGCGCCCAGGGCGCACCCTACCGGCTGGGTGCCCCGACGCTTGCGCAAGAACGGTGGGGCTGGGTGAATACAGGGTACAGGGTGCCCCATCCCTTGCGCAGCAAGGGGTGGGGAATCGAAACTCGCTCGACTGAGTGCCCCAACCCTTGCGCAGAGATGGTGAAGACAGGGTGCCCCATCACTTGCGCAGCAAGGGGTGGGAAATCCAAACTCCCTCGGCAAGCCGCGTCAGGCCGCCTGCGCCGACGTGCGGGCGGCAATGAGAACTACACCCGCCAGAATCAGCAGGGTGCAGGGTGCCCCATCCCTTGCGGGGCTTGTCGATTTAGTCGGCACGGATCATGCCATGATGTTTGGCAGTAATCGGAAGCGCGAGTTCGCAGGGAGGCGACG
>JANQGB010000061.1 GCA_028277545.1 Phycisphaerae bacterium
CGGCCCCTCGGCCGGCGTGGCCATGCTGACCGCTCTGGTCTCACTGCTCACCGATTGCCCGGTTGATCCGGCCACCGGGATGACGGGCGAAATCACCCTCCGCGGACGCGTGCTGCCGGTCGGCGGCATCAAGGAGAAGATACTGGCCGCCCACCGCGCCGGACTCACGCGCGTCATCCTGCCCGAACACAACATGCGCGACCTGGAAGACGTCCCCGAGGACATCCGCAAGCAGATCGACTTCGTTCCGGTCCGCACTATCGAGCAGGTCCTGCGAGCCGCCCTGAACGGGAAGGTTGAGTAGCACCACTGCGCAAACTCAACGCGCCTGCGTAAGGCCGGTATCCTGCCTGCATCGGCAGCGGGCTATTGCGGGCAAGAAGCCTGCGTAACGATCTATCTTGCGCTGTAGTAGTACCTGCCAACGGACGAACGAACGCGCCGCAAGATAACGGTGCGGGTCCGAGCGCATGGCAGGCGTGAACAGACTCTCCGGCAATCGTCACGGACTGACCCGGCAGCACGCACTGGACAACCGGTGTAATCGCCTCGAATTCGCGAGCGCGCAGCGGTCCATTAGCGAATACCCTATCAGCATGAGTGATTTCCCGGCTCGACATAAAGGACGGATCCTGACGGGCGAATCCGCCGGCGGGTGCGAGCCGGCGCCGTCCACCGCGGATCGGCAATGGTGGACGGAAACAGTGGAGACTTACGTGTCGCCCCTGTACAGATTCATTCGCGCCAGGGTACCCGCCGAGGCAGTTGATGATCTCGTCCAGGAGACCTTCGTTTCGGCTGCCGGAAGCGTATCACGATTCGACGCTCACCTGGCGTCTGTGTGGACCTGGTTACTTGCCATAGCCCGGAAGAGAATTGCCGACTACTACCGGGCCAGTGGTAGAGCTCCCCTGCTGCAAGCCCTTGCGGGCGGGCTGGGCTCCGATGTTGACAGCCTCGAAGAAGCGCTGGCATCCGGGATGCCTCTTCCGGATCAAGCATGCGAGAACGAAGAACTCCGGCTTATTGTGCGGGCGGCTCTTGGCTCTCTGGAGCCACGCGATCAGGCTTGTCTGATCGCCAGGTACTACGAGGACCTTTCGTTGGCCGAAGTAGGGCGAGTGATGAACCTGCCCGCCTCGGCGGTGAACTCCATGCTGCACCGGGCCCGCTTGCGACTTCGCCGGGCGGTCGAAAGTCTGGTTGGGGGACAAGCTGACCTTGAGGAGCAGGTGACATGATACATGACGAAGATGATCTGGACCGCCAGCTGGTCATGCTGGCGCAGGATGACAGCGAGCCTAGCGACATGCTGCGTGCCCGCACGCTGACCGCTTCGCTGGCAGCCTTGGAGCAGCCAGTGCAGACCGGTTCTCGGCCAGCTCTGCCGTCCGCTGCCCGCTCCATCGGCAGGCTCGCTCCCGATGCGCCGCCTGATCCGGCGGATACGACCCGGCGGGGAGCACGGCGGAACGCTGACCAACCAAGTTGGCGGCGGGCAGCCAGGAGCCTCGTGGTCATGACTCGGGGGCAGTCGTTGCGCTACGGTGCCGTCGCGGCCGTGGTGTGCGTGCTCATGCTGGGCGGCTTGGCCATCTGGCCCGGAGGCACTGATTCGGGAAGCAGTACCGTTCTATGGTGGACCGGGCCGCCAGCAGCGTGGGCGGGCGAACTTGATGCTGCACTGGGGGAGGCTATTGCGAGTGGAGTGACCTGCCGCCAGCACATGCTGATAGTCCATGCCGACGGATCGAGCCATGAGGCCCACACCAGCGCGACGTTCTACAGTTCGTCAGACGCCTTCCGTAGAGACATCTATGACGGGGATGTTCTACGTGAAACGCAATGGTACACCCCGGATGGAGAGGACACGATTCAGACCAGCGTGCGGTTTGACACCGGCAGCTTCACTGTACTCCGGCATTCGGGCAGCTACGGCCAGCAGAACCCCATGGAGAGATTGCGCTTCTACGTCCGCCTGCTGCCTAAGGCTGACCGGCAACTCGGCCCCGAGACAATCGCCGGACACGAGTGCGTGGGGTTCGAGGTCCGGGCGAGCCAGTACGGCAACAACCCTGACACCTGGATTGACCGGATCTGGTTCGACGCGAACACCAGACTCCCCGTCCGCCTGGAGCAGAGTGGCCGTCCGCTCACCGGAGACGATTCGGCAACGGTCACGACGATTTGCGACCAGTTCGACAGCGATGCGATACTGCCCGCCGACACTTTTGCCCGGACAATCCCCTCTGGTTTCATCGAAGCCGACGCTGACGACCTGGATGGATAGGCGGGGCGGCGCCCGAGCTGGAGCGGGACGGGACTGGTCCGATTCCTCGGCAGATGTCTGACCTACATCCTTTTTGCGGCCCCGTCTCTCGGGACGGTGTACAAACCGGTGACTACGGTCGAGAATGGGATTCGTCGTAGCGGAGCGCCGAACCGCGAGGACGCGCCATGATCCGATGGACACCCACCGTCTTCTTGACACTACTGGTGCTCGCGGTCACCGCCCTCTGGAAAGAGAGCTACCGGACACGCCGCCCACCGGCAGAGACTCCCGCGTGGCGGTTCCCCGTAGAGCCTGTCCGTTGCAGGCGACAGCCTCCCGCCGCCTTGCGAACCGTGCACTCAACAGAGAACGACACAAGCATACTTGTCGGCACAGACCAGGGGTGGTTGCACCTCGCGTACCAGACACCACTCGACCCTTCAAAAGCCCAGCCCACAGGATCGGAATCACCGCCTTGGGTCGTGCAGTGGGCTCGTTACTTGGTGCCCTCGACCCTTCCTGACGGAGGGTGGCCGGCCGCAGGGCCGCAGAGTAGCGGGCCGCAGAGCGCAGTGCCAGTGGGTTGGCATGGCCGCGCTCGGGCCGTGGCGGCACCCCCGCCATCCCGGGTGTTCCGCGTCATCTCCATTCCCTTCTGGGTCCTTCTCGCGGCAACACTCCTGCCCGCAATCCCCGTGCTCATCCGTGGTCCGCTCCGCTGGCGCTACCGCTGCCACATGGGCCACTGCCCACGGTGTGGATACGACCTGTCCAGCCTGCCCGACGCCCGCTGCCCCGAGTGTGGCAGACGCTTCGACCCGTCTCGCCAGCAGAATCACCGCGCGCGCTGGATCCGCGGTGCCGCCAATGCCAACGAGCGCCTGCGCCGATACGACGCCTCTCGCTGGCGCCGCATAGCTGTGGTGCTGTGTCTTGTCACCGCGATCGGCGCCGCGCTGACATGGTTGCTGGGTGCATGGCGCTTCACGTATCGGACAACGGCGTTTAGCGGATACGTCGCGCGGGGGCACGCGATCCTGATCTTCTACCCCATCGAACTCCCGACTTTGCCAGTCGATCCCATTGCACGAAGGGCGCCTCGAAGACAGGCTGGTCCGCCGGCGAGTTCGAGGGTCTCAATACCATCTGGCGCCCCTATCCCCTGCTCAACGAAGACACGCTCTACCTACCGGCCTGGTCCACGCTGCTGGCGTCGGCGCTACTCTGGGCGGCAGTCTACCGCCCGTTCTACCGGTTCCGCTGGCGAGGCCTGCGCAAAGGGATTTAGGACGGGGACGGGCGCCTGTCCCGTTGGCCGGGCATCACTAACTGGACCTGTCCTGCCTTGGCCGAGAGCGTATGATCCGCCAGGGAGTCTACCGCCTGTATGAACACGCGCCGTAGCTCTATTGTATGCTCGGACGTTCGCTGACCACTCTCAAGACGCTTCAGGACGATTTTCGAAACGTTGCAGATTGTCTCGCACTCTCCCAATCATGCTGTCCGGGAAGCAGAACTCGGGACTCGCCTCTGCACACCTCTCTGCTTCCTGAAGCCATTCTCGCACGGCCCTGGCAAGGGTGACCCGATCAAATAGCCTGAGGTCCGCGTGGTCTGCGCTAACCAGCTTCGCTTCGTACCACTCTGCGCACGTAACACGCGATGAGTCCAAAACCGCGATGCCAGATAAGTCGTCCGATCGCCCCACGGCATGAAACGCATGTCGCCGTAACTGATCGCGTATTCGGGTGAGATTGACCTGCCAGTCATGCCAAACGCCCTTCTTGTCATTCTCCTTGCGCCCGCCCTTGTCGGTCTTCGAGAAGACAAAGTTCAGCAGCGAGATTAGCTCCTTCCGAGTCAGATGCTTGTTGAACGGAATCGCTTTGCCAAAGCCGGGACTCAGCACATCCTTGCCGAATTCTCGTCGCAGATAACGAATAGTGTTCGAGTCGTAGGCCCCGTCCAGCCTCAGGACTTGCGTACCATCCCTCAGCCTGCATCGGGCGACGTAGTCGCCGAAACAGGCAGCTGTCGCTATGGACTTGGTCAGATAGATGGCATCCCGAAACGTGCCCCACCGGCCCCACTTGGCAAAGTCGGGAGCGATGCGAAAGCCCTCGCACGCAATGCAGACGGCGGCTTCCGACGTCGTTCCGTGCCAGTAGTCCCGTTCACCGAGTTCCATAGTCGTGGGCCTGGTCGACCAGTTCGACTGCGCAGCGACACCGTCAGGATTCGAACAGGATTGGGCCTGCGGATCGCCGCCCGTCCTGCAGCATAGCACGATTGTGCCGCTGAGTCGCCGTGTGTGCCGGGCTACCTGGAGGTGGCTCCCGCTTCCGCCACGACGTGATCGTCCTCGACCGTGCTGCCCGAGACGCCTATCGCCCCTATGATCTCACCCGCAGCGTCTCTGATGGGCACTCCGCCCGGGAACGTGATCAGGCCGTCGTTGGAGTGCTCGATGTTGTACAGCGCTCCGCCCGGCTGCGAGAGGTTGCCGATCTCGCCCGTGTTCATGTCGAAAAATCGTGCCGTGCGGGCCTTCTTGATGGCAATGTCGATCGAACCCAGCCAAGCCCCGTCCATGCGGGCAAAGGCCTTGAGATTGGCGCCGCCATCGACCACGGCGATGTTCATTTTGACGCCCACCTCCTTGGACTTCTCGAGGGCGGCGTTCACTGCTGCTCTGGCTCGCTCCAGACTCAGTTCGTTCATATCTTCAACTCCTTATAATCCTCTTGTTGTGAACATACGCCGCGGGTGCCCGCCTGCGCACCACCACGGCGAGCAGGAGACCTACCGGTCGCCGATCCGGCCGCCACGTCGATGGGACGACTGACCGGCCGGAGAGTGTAGCGGCGGCGCAACTGCGGAGCCAGCGGTAGATGGCCAAGCCCAGACGCATATTTGACCGGCCGCCGCCACCGCTGCTCAACGATTCAAGTGGACAACAGCGTGTCGGCGAAGAATGGACGGTTGGCGGCTAATCAGCGAGTTAGTCTCGGATCTTGAGGGCGGCATCACTGGCAGCGAAAAATCTCGCCCGTCGGCCTCTTGCTTGTCCGGGTTGCAGATGTAGAATCACCTGTCTGATTCCGATACCCTGTCAAAGGGCTTGCCCTTGACTTGGGAATCGCGCCCCTGACTGAGGATCGACGCACCCGGCGTTCAGCAGGCCGGTTGAGGTTTTGAAGTCGGTCCAATCTGCCAGGAGCGTCTTCCCAGTAGTCGGTTTCGGGGGTGTACCCAAGTGGCCAAAGGGGACGGGCTGTAAACCCGTTGGCAATGCCTTCCTAGGTTCGAATCCTAGCGCCCCCATATGATGACCAAGTCAGGTGGCCGGACTGGAAAACCCAGTTCGGCCTTTTTTTTCGGACCTGCCGATCTAAAATGCGGTGCCGCCCTGTGGAACTCCGGGGCAGCTTCGACCGATACACTCGCAGGGTGAACCACTGGCGGGCCGGACAGATCGGCTGACGCTGGAAGCCCGGGAACGGTAGCGGAACTCCGCATGAGAATCCGAGACGCGTTAGACACTGCCAGCCCGACGCTCTCCTTCGAGTTCTTCCCACCCCGGGACGAGATGGGGTTCTGGGACCTCTACCGAACCACCGAGTCTCTCAAGCCGCTCGACCCCACCTACGTGTCGGTGACCTATGGAGCCGGCGGTGGCACGCGCCGGAAGACGCTCGACCTGGTGGCACGCATCAAGTCTGATATAGGCATCGAAAGCATGGCCCACATCACTTGCGTGGGTTCGCCGCGACAGGAACTGGGGACCATCCTCGACGAACTCAAACAGCGCGGGGTGGAGAACGTGCTTGCTCTGCGCGGGGACCCCCCTGAAGGCGAGGTGAAGTTCCGCCAGCCCGAGGGAGGCTTTGCCTACGCCAATGAGCTGGTGGCCTTCATTCGCGAGCGTCACGGCGACGCCTTCTGTGTGGGCGGGGCCTGCTATCCCGAGGGGCATCCGGAGTGCGAGGACCTCCGGCTCGATCTGGAGAATCTCAAGCGGAAGGTCGATTCGGGCGTGGACTTTCTGATCAGCCAGCTCTTCTTTGACAACAACGACTTCTACACCTTCCGGGACTCCGCGCTGGCCGCCGGCATCGACGTACCCATCGTCGCGGGCATCATGCCCATCCTGAGCGTGGCCCAGATCAAGCGGTTCACGGATATGTGCGGAGCGAGAATCCCGTCCGTTCTGCTGGAGAAGATCGAGGCGGTCGAGGACGACACCGAGGCGGTGCGCCACATAGGCACTTACCACGCCATCCACTCCCTGCTCGATCAGCGACTGGCACTGCTGGGTG
>JANQGB010000109.1 GCA_028277545.1 Phycisphaerae bacterium
AGAACCACCAACCACGTCAACTTGAAGTTCATTGCTTGGTCTCCTATTGATGGTGACAGACATCTACTGTAGATACCCTATTGGACGCCCCAGGGTCTCACTCGGTTCCCCAACGGCGTCTTGCGCGCGCCCCGACTTCGCTCCACCATTGCCTCCCCCAAGCCGTAACCGATAGGCCTGTCCTGAGGGCCGTGAAGTCAAGTGCCGCGCCAGGCAACCCTCGGCCACCCCTCCTGGCCGTTCGCAACACTGTAACGGTGACGACCCGCGATCTGCGCGACTTGAGCGCCGCCCCTTCTCACTTCCCGCACGTTGGCCAAGCGTTTCTGCCCAACTCCGCTAAGCGTCTGCCTGCAAGTAGGTTAGCACTGCGTACGGCTCGCCGCCTTCTGGATGGCGGCGGGCTGGGCAGTGCGCCACCGAGAGGAAGTAGTCATCTATTAAGTACGCTTATCGGCGCGACAATGAGCGAGCACGCCAGCATCAACCAACGCGGACTACGCCACCCCGGTGACGGCGGCGCGGACTGCTTAGTTGGCCGCCAGGACCTGTCACGTCTTCAAAGCGTCGCTTTATGCGGGCTCAGCCACCCGTCGCGACGAAACACCTCGCCCGCGCTGTCTGTCTTGATCTGCTGCGTTCCGGTGAAGTCTAAGGGCCTACTTTTCTTGCCGACGTTAAACCAGTTTTGTAATTGACTCGCGGCGATACGGCCGATAATACTCGCACTGCGTGAACGGAGATGCGTCGTAGTAAAGCCAGTCTCCCGGAACGCAGCGTAGCAGCCCGCAGGATCGTGGCGCGGTCGGCGGGATGTCGCATAGGGCGCGGAGTAAGACTCGACTCGTCCTGCCTGTAGACTCGATTGGAGAGAACAGCATGGTCGCGATCCGACATAATTTCATTGGTACTGGGGCCCTCGCAGTGGTGGTGGCGTTGACCTTCACAGCCGGCACTGCGGCGGGTCAGGACCGAGCGGAAGATGCGCAGAAGGAAGCCGCCGCCTCCTTTACCTGCTCGTCTTGCGGGGTAGAGGTGCTCGACGTTCCCAACGCCTTCGATGACGACAACAACCCGGTTTGCGGCGACTGCCACGCCAAGATGTACCCTGCGGAGCCCGAATCCGAACCTTACAACATCCTGACCACCAAACAACTGACGGGCGACTGGGGCGGGTTGCGCACAGACCTCAAGAACTCCGGCGTGAACTTCTCGTTCCTGCTGGGGACTATGTCACAGATCAACTTCCGGGGTGGTGTCAACACACACAACGCACATGAAACCGGCGGGAGGGCGTTCTACAACCTCGAGTTGGATTTCGAGAAGATGGTTGGCCTTAAGGGCGCCACCTTCTTCGCCCGCGGCATTCAGACCTGGAATAGCGGCATCCGCGCCGACGTCGGCTCGCTGCAGCATCCGTTTTTTGGCCTCGGATCCAGCGGAGACAAGTCGATCGAAATAGACAAGTACCACTATCGGCAGCGTCTGTTCGACGATCGCCTGGAGTTCCGGCTCGGAATGCTGTCTGGAGGGGACTACTGGGACCGCAATGTGTACGCTGACAACTATGTGAACAGGTTCATGCACCAGGTCTTCTACAAGAACCCGGCCATTCCGGGAACCAAGGGCCTGGGACTGTTTGTGCGCGTCTGGCCGACGGACTGGCTGTACCTTCAGGGCTTGGTCGTGGACCCAGACCGGGACGGTGATCGTAATCGCCACGGCACCTCGGGATGGGAAACGGCCTTCCATGGCGAGGACCGGTTCCGGGCCTACTGGGAGTTCGGCCTGCTGCCCCACAAGATGACCTGGATAGAAGGTTACGACCGGCTGCTGCCGGGCCATTATCGCTTCGGCTGGTGGCTGGATCCCAAGCGCAAGGCGGTCTTCATCGACGACCTGGGCGGTCTGCGGGCCACGCAGGAACGAAGCGGTGACGTCGGGTTCTACTTCAATATGGACCAGATGGTCTGGAAGGAGAACGAGAGCGAAGCCAAGGACAAGCAGGGGCTGGGCGTCTTCGCCCGCTACGGCTGGGCTCATCGGGACGTCAACCGCATCCAGCACTTCTGGTCGCTCGGCGCCGCCTACCAGGGCATCATCCCCTCGCGTGACGATGACGTCTTGGCTTTTGGCGTCGCCCAGAGTATCCTCTCGCACCAGTACCGCCATAATGTGAATTCGCTGGCGGACCGTGAGACGGTGTACGAGCTGTATTATGCGATCAAGGTAACACCCTGGTGCTTCATCACGCCAGACATTCAGATAATCACCAACCCCGGTGGCAACAAGGATGCCCGCGACGCCCTGGTAGGCGGCCTGCGGTTTAAGATCGTCTTCTAGCTGAACCCTGGTTATTCCGATTGGGAGATTCCAAACATGATCAGCACGCGTACGCTACGCAAAGCAAAAGTGGCTGCGTTGACCACCCTACTCGCGGGGGGCACGCTCTTCAGTTCGATGTGCACCGCCAAGGACATCCAGAAGAACCTGGTGGCCGGCTCGCTCGGCTACGTCAAGAGCGGGGCAACTTCGTTCTGGAGCAATCTCGTTCCGCAGGAGCCGCTCTGGGACTCGTTCTTCGACGCCAACGACGAATCCCAGTAACAGGAAGCCAAGCGGCGTGACGGCGCGGGTCTCTCCGCGCCGTCACCCGTCCGCCTTTCCCTCCTCGCGGGCACGTTCTCAAACCCGCTAGCGCAAACACTCTGAGCGCGGCACCGCCGCGAGCGGAGTTTTTTTGCGCGCCACTTTTTGCGTCCACTCCAGTTATATCTGACATTTTCGCCGTACATTCGCCGTACGGGTATTTGGGGTGAGATGCGCTTCCATCTGTCTAACCACGGTCTTTCTTATCGGTTGTCATGGTACTTCAGCCCGCTTACTGAGCTATCGCTGCCTGTCTCCAGAGGCTGAGGCGCTGGCGGGTGCGCGAGCCGCCCCCGCCGTCGAGGCCCGCCACGGAGGCATCGTCCGAGACGCCCAGGTCGAGCAGCGCCTGGAGCGAATCGGGCAGCGCCTGTGCAGCGGGTGCGAAAGCCTGGACGGCGAGTACCGTTTTCGCCTGCTAGGCTCCAGCAAGATGAACGCCGCCTCGCTGCCTGGCGGGCGGGTATACATCACGCGAGGGCTGTATGACCGTCTGGAATCGGACGATCAGGTGGCTGCGGTGCTGGCGCACGAAATCGCTCACATACAGACCAAGGACCACTTCAAGACGCGCTGTGCATCCACTGAGGAAGCAATCGACCGCGAAGCGGACGCAGACTGGCACGCCGCACTCTACTTGCGCGAGGCCGGGATACCGCCGCAGGCCATGATTGAAGTGATCAGGATAATCGCAACCGCTCAACCCATGGGCTGGTCCGATACCCGAATACGCTCTCTCGTCGCCCGGCTACAGCTACCGGACGCTGAGGGGTCGCTAGCCCAGAATTAACCGCCAAAAAACGTTATCCAGGTGTTCTTTTCGTTGACTTTGCCGGAGAGATCGCAATATCATCCGGCAAACAGAGAAACGCAGCCCATTGTGTCTCCATCAGCAGGAGAGCGTCGCTCGGGTGCGTTTGGAGAGAGAGAAGCAAATCAATAAATCGGATGCCCTTGAGGAGGCAAAGCGATGACTAAGAAAGTGATGCGAGCGATACTCTGCCTGAGCCTGGCGGTCTTGGGTGCTTTCGGGTCGGCCTGTACGCAGACCGCCCAGGAGCAGGATATCACCGGCCAGTCGCATGAGCGGCACGAGACCGGCATGGAGAGCCAGGTCGGCGATTACTAGCAGTTACATACCCCCATTGGCAGGTGGGATCGAACCGTTTCCGTGTATCCGGGCCGTGGTCCGTACGCGGAAGCGGTTTCTTCATGCGCCCCTGCACCTGGAGCTGACGACCTATATCACCGATGGTCTGCCGAAGACGCCGGCTCAGTGCTGCGGCGGCCAGAAGACATAGTCGTCGGAGCCACTGTCATTGGTGATCTCGTCATCCCAGCGCGAGGAGTGCACGCCGCCGTCATCAATGCCGTTCTCCGAGGCAGAGTATATGGTCGGCCCCTCCTGCGTAAGACGATAGCCGAATTGACCGCCCGTGAAGGGGTCCAGCCGCAGTCGCTCGCCCAGGTGGTCGGGGAGTTCATCGAGTGAGGCAGGCCAGCGCCCGTTGCGGGCCTTGAACAGATGCGTCGCATACGCCAACTGCGTGGCCCGCCGCGAGGCTTCGCTACGGGCACGTAGCTTCTGAATCCTGCT
This sequence comes from Phycisphaerae bacterium, assembly GCA_028277545.1. GTDB lineage: Bacteria > Planctomycetota > Phycisphaerae > UBA1845 > UBA1845 > JANQGB01. The sequence continues at coordinate 4,247 of JANQGB010000109.1, forward strand.
CAAACCTGGCAAGGTAATCTCAGTCAGTGCGTTGGTGTGCAGGTACTTCTCGGCTGTCTCCGCAACATCCGCGGCACGGACGCGCGGATAGCCAATCCGCATCTGATCGGCCAGCTCGCCGAAATAGGCATCGTAAGCCTGGATCGTGCTCGGAGCATCATCGATACGTAACTCAGACAGCCTCGCGAACGTGTCCTCACCGGTCTCGCTGCTGTCTATCAGGCCCGATATCCGCCTGACGGCCCTCGGGTCAGGTCCGTCGGCGTCGGCCGAAGCGAACAGGTATTGCGCTATCTGCATGGAGGCAGCGTGTTCGCCCCGCACAGGCCGCGCGAGGTCTTCTTCACCGGCGTCGTACTCCATCAGTGCATCAAGAGCACGCTCGAGATCCTCCTCCGCAAAGACCTCCTGCGCCAGCGCCCAGCGGGCGCTATCCTGAACCATAAGCCGCTCGGCCCTCCCTACCAAGCTCTCGATCAGCGTAGCGCCCGTACTCAGGTGGTTGGCGTTTCTCAGCGTCGTCTCCCAGGCATCCAACATCCGGTCCGGCGACACTGCACCATCCTCGATGCGCCAGGCATCTGCCATGGTCGCTTGTGCCAGCTTGCGGTGGGCGCTCAGGTGAGGCAGCACCATCTCAAAGAGCAAGGGCTCGTCGGACGACTCGCCGAACAAGGGCGGCACGGAGTACCCATCCGCCAATCCGGCGTCGCGAAACCGTGACAGCAAAGGCCCGGCCGCCAGACTCGAGGACTCCCACTCAGGGTGATCTGTCGGGTGCCACGGTCCGGGGGGATCTGTGTTGCTTCGGTCGCTGAACATGTTGGTGAGATCGGGCCAAACCGGCTTGGCTTCCGGGTCGTCGCCCGGCAATGGCACCAGGTCGGCAAGGACGTCAAAAGCGTTGTCACTGGCTGGATTGGAGAACGCCTGAGCAAACCACTCCACATAGTCCACCGGATACTCCAGGTCCGGACACGGCGAGAACGCCGTCTGTTCAGGTGCGAGCCACGTGTCATCCGGACTGACGCTGGCACTGTTATCCACGCCAGCCATCTCGCCCGCCCCCCAGGCAGTTTGTTCGGCCTCCAGCAGCCAATCCACGGACGCCGGCTCGTCCAGGAGCAGCAGCTCCTGATCGCTCAGCGCTCCGACTAGCGCATCGGAGTCTGCGTATTCGAGAAGATCAGCTTCAGCGGCTTCGGGGTCTCCTGCACTGGCGTCAGTGTGGGCATCGGGCTGAGTCGGGTGTTCATCCGTATAGACACCGTCCGCTGTTCCCAGCCCGTCCTCACCCGCTCCGTCAGAAGCCACCACCGGCACTGAAGACGACGCCCGTCCCGCCCGCCGATCCGCGCAATAGAGCATCAGGAAGGAGCCGTCCGCGAGTCGCACAACGGCAGGATCCCAACCGCCGGCCAGGCGCAGGCCGGCATCCGGCTTCCAGTCCCGACCGTTTCTCGAGAGAAGTGAGCGTATACCGTCGTCGGATCCAACGTAGGCCCTGACAGCCTCGCCAAACGGGACCAGGCTTCCGACAAACTCGACCTGTGGTACGCGGGCCGGAGACGTTGCGACAAACCGCCGCCCGTCGCGGCAAACTGCGTGCGAGACGGTCCGCAGCGGACTGTCCGGCGCCGGCCCCGATCCAGGAAGCTCACCTGCGTAGAGGTGCAGCTCACGTCCGATTTGCGCGCCCAACGGATGCGGGTCCCACTGCTCGGGTTTGACCTCTCCGCGGGAGACTGACTCGCCGGCTGGTCGGCTCAGAGCGCTGATCCGCCCGGCGATCCGGAACACCAGCCCTTCGTCGGGAACGGCCGAGAGAATAGCGGCCACCTGAGTTTGTGAACTACTCTCATCGGCCTGGCCGCCCTCTTCCGCAGCCGGAGCGCCTTCTGAGCCCATAAGCCGTCTGTTCATCACGAAGAACAGGCGGAGCTGCCCATCCGCCGCCGCGACCAGGTCGCCGCGACACCCTGCCACTCCCTGCCCTCTCGGTCCCCGCAAGCGGATCAGCCGCGCAGGCGACCAGGTCTTCCCCTCGTCCTGCGAGCGGGAGCAGGCCATCACCGCCCCGCGACGGCCGGCATCGTCGATCCAGTAGTCAAACAGAGCCAGCAGCTCGCCGTTCGGTAATAGCGTGAGATCCGGAGCAGACGCTCCCGCCGCGAATCGCTGGCCCGAGTCCACGAAGTCGCGGCCATCAGCGGAGCGGGCCATCCGCAACTCTGTTTGACGTACGCTGCGGGACGCCCGGGCCGGTGGTTGGGCAGCGTCCTGGGCAGGTGTCGGCGGCGCGCAGCAGAGTACAACCACGCCGCAGAGTACCTCGGCGACTGTCAGAATCATGGGCTCCAGCCTCCGCTAGTGGTGCTCCGACACCTGGCCGGTACGAGCCGCGTCGCGTACGGCCTGGCGGCGCCACACCCACCGAAGATTTGTCGCGGCGCGAGTATTTCTTACTAGGTTTCACCACCGGCCACTGATACCTGCCGAGTGGCCGGGCACTTGGAGCCGGCCAAGCTCAGGTGGCGTGAGCGGACTTATGGGACTTCAGGCACGGCACATGAGTCCGTTCACGCTTTGCCACCGCGTGTGCCTCTGAGACGATCCCGCCAATCGGTGGGCCGCCCACCGGAACCTGCGACTGTCCGCCACCGGCGGCACCATGTGACCCGGCACAGCCGTCCTTGAAGTCTGCTCCGCAATTCGAGTAGCCTATAAGGTATGTATGGGCCGGGCACGGTGGTGCTGATCCACCCGCGAGCCCGTCCCACAGCGGTGCCCGTGCGCGTTGGCGGGGACCTGTACGAATCGGCGGTTGCGTCGCGACCCAGACGATGCGGCCACCCGCCATTTTCGGAGGGCAAACATGCTTAGTTATCGCACGCTTCTCGCTCTTGGCCTGGCACTGGCGCTGACGGCCCCGGTGATAGCACAGGGAACCGAACCAGCCGATCCGGGGGCGCAGCCGCCGGCAGGGTTGACGGTTAGCGTTACCGAGAGCGGCGCCGCGCTCAGCCTCGGCGCGTCAGCACCGTTCCGTGTGACGGACAGCGAGGTGACTGACGAGCGTCTGGTCGAGCTGGCGGGCTCGACTACCCGGCTCGTCCTCTGGGAGGAGGTCGGCCCTGATGGGCAGGCCACACCATTCTACGCCATCAGCCTCGACGGGCAGACCATGGCAACGGTACGGCCGACGTCGTACGTGTTGAAGGTGCGGCACGGCGACTTCGATCCGGCCGGACCCGTTGCGGCGCCGGTCGCGCTGGCAGCCGACGAGGCCAACAATATCTACCTGGTGCAGTTCGTAACTCAACCGCTGGACGAGTTCCGCAGCGCGATCAAGGACCTCGGCGGCACGGTATACAAGTTCATGGCCAATCACGCGTACTTGGTCAGGATGGCGCCGGACGTTCGGGACCAGGTAGCGGCCCTGCCGTACGTACGCTGGGTGGGACCTTATCACCCCTCCTACCGTATCGAAGAGTATCTTCGTGACAACCGGGCGTCAGCCGAGAAGTTGTTCCCGCGGCAGCGGTACAACATCCAGGTGTTCGAGGCCGACAAGGAATACAAGATCGCCATCGCCCGCCGCATCGAGCGGCTCGGCGGCAAGGTCGACCGCGAGAGCGCCGGCAAGTTCCTGATGGAAGCCACGCTGACGCCCGACCAGTTGTACGAGGTCATCCGTTGGGACGAGGTGGTCTTTGTGGACCGCTGGAGCCCGCTGCAGCCGGACGTGGACAACGTCCGGGCACAGGGTGGAGCCGACTACGTCGAGACCGTGGCGGGTTATACCGGGCTGGGCGTTCGCGGCGAGGCGTTCGACACCGGGTTCAACGTTGACCATCCGGACTTCCAGTCCAATCCGCTGATCTGGCACGGCTCAACCCACGTGGACTCGCACGGCACAGCCTGCATCGGAATCTGCTTCGGTGACGGCACCGGTGACCCGCAGGCTCGCGGCCTGATGCCCGACGGACAGGGCATCGTGGCGTACTATAACAGTGTCGGACTGACGGGTGAGGATCGCTACACCCACACCGGCGAGTTGCTGCAGGCGCCGTACTACGCGGTGTTCCAGACCGCCAGCGTCGGCAGCGACCGGACCTTCAATTACACGACGATCTCGGCGGACCACGACACGCTGCTGTTCGACTGGGACATTCTCCACACGCAGTCGCAAAGCAACGCGGGCAACCAGGACTCGAGGCCCCAGGCCTGGGCCAAGAACGTGGTCTCCGGCGGCGCAGTGAATCACTACAACACGCTTGACCGCAGCGACGA
>JANQGB010000197.1 GCA_028277545.1 Phycisphaerae bacterium
CGACATGCCACGGACAGAGTGCCAGCAGCAGCGCCGCGGCCAGCGCCGTCCGCTCGCCCAGGTTGCGCCTGGCGAAAGAGTAAAGACACCACACCGTCAGCAAGCCGATCAGCGCCGCCGGCAAGCGCGAGGCGGTGACGATCAGTGCCGGCCCCAACAACGCCTGGAAGGGCACCGTAAGATAGGCGTACAGGGCCGGGCGATAGTCGGCATCCCCGAAGGCCCGCAGCACTACCGGCCATGACTCGCCCCATCGATCCGCGCCCGTCTTCAACAGGCAGTAGCCGTCATAGGCGTTGCTGGCTTCATCGGCGCTCAAGGCGGGTGGCACCGAGTCCAGCCAGACCAGCCGCATGACCGCCGCCAGAAGAAGAATGGACGCAATCCGGACGTGTCCAGACCGTCCTGCTTGTGTCGTACCCTCACCAACGTTCACTGGGAGAATCCGTTGACCGCCCCATCGAGGAAATCGCAGAAGCGTTCGCGCCGGTCGGCAACCTGATCTGGCAGATCATCCTCCACGCTGACCAGTGCGGCGGTATGGGCGCCTCCCTCGATCACCCACAGGTCCTTGGGGTCCCGGGCCAGGGCGTGCAGGTCCACTGTCTGGCGGTAGTCCACGATGCCGTCTGCCGTGCCGCAAATAAAGAGCTTCGGTATGGGCCCGATTCGCCCCACACAGTCGATCGGATCGCAGCCCTGGGCAATGAAGATGTGTGGTACGACCGCTGATACCCCCCACAGCCACCAGGTTCTGCGGCAAACAAACCGTGCCTCCCGCCGGTACGATGAGAACGCCCCCTCCGCAGCCAGGCCGGCCAGATCATCGCGCTCGGCAGCCACCGCAGTGGCAACAGTACCGCCCAGCGACTGACCGAACAGCACTATACGAGCCGGGTCAATATCGTCGCGGCCACTCAGACAGTCGATGGCCGCGTGTGTGTCCAACAGGGCCCGTTCGCGACTCGGGTGGCCGGCGGAGCGACCGAAACCCGCGTAGTCGAAGCAGAACACGTTCCACCCTCGGCGGGGCAGCCAGGCCACGAAGCGGTAGTGGCCGGTGATGTTGCCGGCGTTGCCGTGACAGTGAACCACCGTCCCCCGGGCGTCGCCGGCTGCGCGGAAGAGCCAGCCGTGCAACTGCCCCGGGCCTGCCGCACCATTGGCGTTGAAGGACACCTCCTCATAGGCCAGGCCATGTTCTTCGGGCCTGTCGTAGACGGTCCGTGTCGGATAGAGGAAGAATCGATCACCGCGTGCCATCGCCCAGCCGCTGCTCCTGCTGTGTCGGGCGGTCCATGAGTGCCAGACGGCCTCATCCCAACGGGATCATCCGTACTTCGGCGTTTTGTGCAAGTGACCTGCCCATCGCGGGCCGCCAGACTTGACCGGTCGAGGCGCGGCGGATCAGTGGCCGGGGTGTTGCCACCGGCCGAATCCTCAGGTACTAACACTACTGCGCTAGGTCGTCCGTACCGCAGGCTTTCAGCCTGCAGCTGCCGCGATAACTATGCAGGCAGGGTGCCTGCGATTGGAAGGCACGCTGGCCTTGCGCCGTGGCGCTAGTTGCGTCGCGTGTTGTCAACCAAGGTCATGAGTGCCGGGAGTTCCGCGTGGCCGCCGCCCACTCAATCAGGTTCGCTTGCGTCCTGGCCGCAGGAGTGGCTCTCTGCCTGTCCGCCGGGGCCTGCCAGTTGCTGCAGCCGAACTATCTGTGCCTGGTGAGCGAGGAGCGCACCGAGCATCAACACGACCTGCTCCGGTTCACACACGGCATGGCCTACGCACCTTCGGAAGGCACACCCGGATTCGTCCTGCTGGCCGGCCAGGACGCCGTCCTGCTCTTCGACTACGACGGGCCCACCAACCGCGTGCAACTGCTGTTCTGCCCCGGCGCGGACCGGGCACTGTATGAGCGCATCGGCCAGAGGGACCGGGCATTCGAGACGCCGGCCGGCACGGCCCAGGTCGGAGTGCGCGTTCGTCACACTCCCGACCACCTGCGCGGCAGCATAGACGTCTTTCTGGCCCGGTCTGAGCGTGAAGGGCTCCCTGTCTGCGCCGCCTTCGAGCGGCATCCGCGGTCAACACGCCTGGTCGGCTACTTCGCCGTGCCGGTGCACGAGCAGCCACTCACCCAGCAGGATCCGGCTTCTGAACTGAGCCACAGCCCGCTTCAGACTCGACTGCTGGTTGACCGTCTGGCACGCATCCTGGGGGCCGGCGAGCCGGTGCTCCCCCGCCTGCCAGCCCTGGATGTCGAGTATCTGGTGCCGACCACCATGCTAGCCCGTCTGGTCGGCGCCCCCTGACCGGGGATTCCCGCGCCAGAAAGCCCCAATTATCGGGAGTTGTGCGGCCGGGGCCGGGCAGCGTCACGCCGCTGGCGCAAATCAACATCGTCCCAAGGCCAACCGATATTCCGGGTAGACTCCGGTCGAAGGCAGGAACCACCGAGCCGGCGGCTAAGCGCACGACGTCCGCGGGCATGGAGCACAGCGATGACGCAATCAGACGGCCAGCAACCCAAACACCCTCTCCCCTCTGAGCTCGTCCTGGAGGACGCCTCCTTTGCTGACCTGGTCGAGGAGTTCCTCGGCGAAATGCCCGGTCGTCTCGCTCAGATCGACGGCGCCATGAAAGCCAGCGATTTTGACGGTGTGCGTCGCTGCGCCCACCAACTCAAGGGCAGCGGCGGCGGGTACGGGTACCCGGCCCTAACCGAATTAGCCGCCCGGATCGAACAGGATGCCCTCGCCCAACAGCTAGAGGCCTGCCGCCGCGGGTCAATTCCTGAAGTTCGTTG
>JANQGB010000252.1 GCA_028277545.1 Phycisphaerae bacterium
TCTCCGGACCAGTACCCGCTGGTTCAGGAGTTTGTGGCCGGCGACGATTACTGCGTAACCACTCTCTTCGATGGCGGACAATGTGCAGCCAGTATGACCTATCGCAACATTCGAGCCTATCCCCGAGGCACCGGGGCGGGTGCCTTGCGCGAAACGGTCCACCACCCAGCGGCGGAGGAGGCCGCCATCAAGCTCCTCTCGCCCCTGAAGTGGCACGGCATGGCCCAGGTTGACTTTCGCATCCCGGACGGAGGACCGCCCTACCTCATCGAGGTCAACCCCCGCTTCTTCGGCGGCCTGCCGCAGTCCATCGCCGCCAACGTGGACTATCCCTACCTGCTCTACCAGGTAGCCATCGGCCAGCCGATCGAAGATCAACCGGACATTGACTACGAGAAGCGAACCGAAACGCCGGTGGTGGGCCTGTTGGCCACGCTGGAGGAAATCGCCCGCGACGAAGACAAACTGGCCGAACTGCGGAAGCTCCGCGAGGAGTTCAAACAGATTCCGGCCGCCGACGGCAAAAGGGAGCAACTACAGCGCTTCCTCGACCAGCTCGGCGCGGTCGCGGCGCCCAAGAACCTCAAAGAGTACCTGCGCAAGATGTTCGAGAAACATGAGGGGGCCATAAACGACGTCATCCACGCCGACGACCCGCTGCCCGCCCTGGGTGTGTTGTACCCTCTGGCCCTTATGCTCAAGCACGGCAAGCTGTCCACCGCCGTTCTGGTCTCCGAACAGGATCTGCCCGGTGACGCCCCGAGACGGCGAACGTTGCGCGGCAGCCTGCGCCCCAACTGGGGCACGCTGTTGCTGACCGGCCTGCTATTCGCCCTATCGATAGCCATCGACCGCTTCGAACCCACCCGCAACGCAATCGGCTGGCTGTTGGGCTGGGCCAGGCACGCGGCCGAGGACGCCGGGGCCAGAGAAACCGGCGGTGGCCTGGCACTGGCCGGCTACCACATTCTGAACTTCGCCTACCTGTACGTTGTGTCTGGCATACTGCTTTGGCTGTGGGGCCGGCGGAAACGGGCTTAGCGAACCTCCCGCGGGCCTGCGCCGCGATTTACCAGACACCCACGGCGGGTGCCGATCATGCCCAGTCAGACCATGACAAGACTGATGTGCCCTGCCGGGTATACGATCGCTCACCACCATATACGAGGCCCGCAACGGCCTGGGGCTGACCTGCCAGATTGCGCCAGTAATCGATGGCGGCCATGAAGTCGCTTGCAACGGTCTGGCCGGACTTGATCTCCACCGGTATCTGACTGGTGCCCTCTTCTATCATCAAATCGATCTCGTGCCCGGACGACTCTCGCCAGAAGTAGAGTTGGGGCTCCACGCCGCGGTGGTAGTAGGTCTTCAGCGCCTCCGACACTACCCAGGTCTCAAACACCGCGCCACGGGCTGAGTGCGACACCAGATGGTCGGCACGCTGAATCCGCAATAGATAGCAAAGCAGCCCGGTGTCGAGGAAGTAGAGCTTGGGCGATTTCACCAGTCGCTTGTTGAAGTTGCGATGATGTGGTCGCAACAGGTGAATGACAAAGCTCGCTTCCAGAATCGACAGCCACCGCCGCGCGGACGTGTGGGAGATGCCGGCGTCCGCAGCCAATGAGGACACGTTCAACAACTGGCCGCTACGACCGGCGCACAGTCGGGCGAAACGGCCGAAGGCTTCCGCGTCCCCGACGCTAAGCAAGTCACGAACGTCGCGTTCCAGGTAGGTCTGGTAGTAACTTGCCAGCCAGGTTCGTGGATCGAGGGCCTTATCGTGGATTCTCGGGTATCCACCCGTGAACAGAGTCTCGAACAGTTCGGCCGGATCGACCTCAGCCGCCGACTTCCTGGCCCGACCTGGACGGAAGTGCTTGGCGAGGTCCTTAACCGACCTGCCGACCAGTTCCGACCTACTGAACGGCAGCAGGCGCAGCACTGCGCAACGCCCGGCTAGCGTCTGGCTAACGCCGTGCAGGAGAAGGAAGTTCTGCGAACCGGATAGCACGAACTGCCCCGGTCGGTCCGCCTGATCCACAATGCCCTGGATATAGGAAAACAGATCGGGCGTACGCTGCACCTCGTCCAGGATCACCTTGCCCCTGAATTGAGCCAGGAATCCACGCGGGTCCTCCGTGGCGAAGGCCCGCGCGTCGGGGTCTTCGAGAGACGCATAGCTATGCCGGGGGAAGGCGGCGCGCACCAGCGTCGTCTTCCCGGACTGACGCGGCCCGGTGACGGTCACTACCGGGAAATCCCGGGCTGCGGTCTTGAGGGTACGTGACAGATGCCGGGTGATCATCCTGAGCTCTCTTGCAAATTGAATCTTCAATATTCAATATGCGCAGCCCGCGCCAGCGTGTCAACCACCAATTGGAGCGTTCGCTTGAGCAGGCGTTCGCCCGGACAGCTCCGTCCGGCACACCCTTGGTGGTGACCGGCCCCCTGTTAATCGGACTTATCCCGTTATTCCCGGTCAGATGGGACCGGTCGCGACCTGCGGTACTCGTCAGCCCTCTCCACGAGCGAACGAAACAAGGCCAGCGAGTGTTTGTCGCTGAGCGATGAGATCTCCGGGTGCCACTGTATTCCGACCACGAACGTTGCATCCGGTCGTTCGACCGCCTCAACAACGCCGTCATCCGACGCGGCGCAGACACGCAGCGCGTCACCGACCCGCCCCACCGCCTGCCCGTGAAAGCTGTTAACCCTGTGCGGCCCGGCACCAAGCACCTCGGCCAGGCGAGTGCCGGGGGCCACCGTCACCTCGTGGGCCCGAAAGCTGCCCGCCCCGATCCCGTGGCGGTCCGACAGTTCTTCGTCATCTCGGAGATTGCGCACCGTGCCGTCGTGCGCAACGTTGAGAATCTGGACTCCGCGACAGATACCCAGGACAGGCATGTCTCTCTTGATGGCTTCACGAATCAGGCGCACCTCGAACTCGTCCCGTCGCATGTTCGTACTGCCCGCCTGATCAGGATCTCCGCCATACATTGCGGGATCCACGTCATCGCCACCAGAGAGCAACAGTGCGTCAACGTCGTCCAGCAACTCGGCTACACGGGCCGGATCGTCCGTTGGCGTGATCACTACCGCCGTGCCCCCGGCCCTGGCCAGGGCGTCCTCATACAGCGGACGCTGCACCACAAAGCTGGAGGCCATCGATAAGCCTATCCTGGGGCTGCCCTGCGGCGGGCTGGGACGCGCGAGCAGGTAGCCAACCAGCGCCACGACCGGCAGGCCGCAGGCGACGGTCAGGACGAGGAGGATGACTCGGCGACGTTTCGTCACTGCGCCTCCTGGACTGCCGGGAATGATTTTCCTGCCCGCCCGGCGAACTGATGCTCCCCGGGCGACCCTCGACCGGCAGCATGGCCGCCTGTCGTACGCAAACAAGGTCCAGCACAAGGCCAGCCTACCGCCTGAGCCAGCGCAGGTCCACGCATTGCCGGCACACGCTCGCCACTCGCGTGGAGCAACTGGCTTCTTTCTGGTACCATCCCGCCACGTCAGCCCCCGGCGGGCATACACGAATGCCGTACAGCGTCTTGAGGAGTCTCACCATGAGACCTGTGGTCAGGTTCCTGAGCGATGAGTTGATCGAGAGGATTGTGAGTGAGGCGCGCACGGTGCTCCATACTCTCGGCGTGGAGATCCACAACGACGCCGTCCTCTCTCTGCTCTCCGATCACGGCGCCCGGATAGACCAGGATGCCAAGCGGGTCTTCTTGAATGGGGAGATCATAGACCGGGCGCTGGCGACGGCACCGGACTCCTTCCACCTGTACGACGTGCTGGGCCAGCAGACTCATGACTTCTCGCAGCACAACGTGCACTTCACGCCCGGTTCGGCCGCCATCAACGTGCTGGACCATGACACCGGGAACATCCGCCCGCCGACGTCGGAGGATTACGTCCGGTACGTCAAGGCGCTCAGCCAACTGGACAACATCGCCTCGCAAAGCACGGCCTTCATTCCGGCGGACGTACACCAGAACATCTCGGACAGCTACCGCCTGTTTCTGAGCTTGATCTACTGCGAGAAGCCGGTCGTCACCGGCGCGTTCACCGTCGACGCCTTTGACATCATGAGGGATCTTCAGCTCGCTGTGCGAGGCAGCGCCGAGGCCTTGAGAGCCAAACCGCTGGCAGTATTCTCCTGCTGCCCTACCGCCCCCCTCAAGTGGAGCGACGTCACGTCGCAGAACGTGGTCGATTGCGCCAAGCACGGCATTCCGGTCGAGTACATCTCGATGCCACTGTCGGGCTTCGTGGCTCCGGTCACCCTGGTCGGGTCGCTGGTGCAGCACACTGCCGAGACCCTGAGCGGTCTGGCCATCAGCCAGTTGACCAGCCCGGGAACGCCCGCGCTCTACGGCGGGTCGCCGGCCATCTTCGACGTACGCTACGAGACCACGCCCATGGGCGCCGTCGAGACCATGATGATCGACTGCGCCTACAACGAGAGCGGCAAACACCTCGGCCTGCCGACCCAGGCCTACATTGGCCTGAGCGACGCAAAGCAACTGGATGCCCAGGCCGGCCTGGAAACGTCCATGGGCGCCACCCTGGCCGCTCTGTCGGGCATCAACAACATCTCCGGTCCGGGCATGCTCGACTTCGAGAGTTGCATCAGCCTGGAGAAGCTCATCCTGGACAACGAGATCTGCGGGATGGCCCTGCGGATGATTCGGGGCGTCGAACCCCGAGAGGACTTCCCCGCCCTGCCGCGGTTCGAGGAGTTACTGTCAGACCAACACCTGCTGATCTCCAAGCACTCGCGTCGTCACTTGCGGGCGGAGCACTACTTCCCCGGCCCGTCTATCGACCGTGCCAACCGCTCGCGATGGCAGGAGGAGGGCAGCCTCACCCTGGGCGAGCGGGCCCACCGGCAACTCGAACGACTCTTGGCGGAGTACGTGCCCTCGCGCCTGTCGGCAGACGTCAAGGCGGACCTGACCGAGCGCATGACTGCCGAGGCCCAGCGCTTCGGCATGACCGGACTTCCCGTGGTGGACGCATGACTGAGATTCTGACCTTCTCAGACGAGCACTGGCTGCCAGGACGTGAGGCGGTCCTGGAGAACCAGGGCATCCCTGCCGGCCGTCCGGTCTCTGCTGAGATCGAGAAACTCTACACCACTGCGCTCGAGCTGCTCACCAGCGCCGCCGAACCGGCCGGCGTCCTGGCCGAAATTACCGCCGCCGACTTCGAGATCGTCTACCGCGGCGAAGGGCGGAACGAACAACGCACACCCGTGGGAGGCATGCTGGATCGGGTCGAACGGCTGGCTCTGTTTGCGGTCACGGTCGGTGCCGGCGTCAGCCGCGAGATCGACGAGCGGTTTCAGGCCAACGATCCGGCGGTGGGCTGTATGCTGGATTCAGCCGCGTCGTTGGCTGCGGACAACCTGGCCGCACGTGCCGAGCAGACTTTCCGGGACGCGCTGGCCGGCGAAGGTCCTGATTCGGCACTGACCGGCGTGCTGCGTTACAGTCCCGGTTATTGCGGGTGGCACATCAGCGGGCAGAAGAAGTTGTTTGAGTACCTGCGCCCGCAGCAGATCGGACTCTCCCTCCGCGAGAGCTTCCTGATGGAGCCACTCAAGTCCGTGTCGGGAGTGATTCTGGCCGGCCCGAAGCAAATGCACAACTTCCCGGCCTCTTATGTTTTCTGCAAGCACTGCGAGACTCACGGCTGTCGCGAGAGAATCCGCACTCTACTGGCCGAGTGACGCCTCACAATGTACCGAGGAGGGTGGCTATGGATATCCTGTCAGAAATCTCAGAGAACCTGATGGCTGGCGAGGACGAGCAGGTTGCGGCGCTCACCAGTTCGGCGCTCCAGTCCGGCGTAAGCCCGAAGCAGATTCTCGACGACGGCCTGATCTCCGGCATGGACAGGGTCGGCGTCCGATTCAAGCGCCATGAGATCTTCCTGCCCGACGTGCTGTTGGCTGCCAAGGCGATGTACAGCGGCATGGACGTCCTCAAGCCCCTGTTGCTACAGGAGGGAATCGCGTCGCTCGGCAAGGTCGTGATCGGATCCGTCCGTGGTGACCTGCACGATATTGGCAAGAACCTGGTGGGCATCATGCTCGGCGGCGCGGGGTTCGAGGTAATCGATCTGGGCAACGACGTGCCGGCGGAGCGCTTCATAGAGGCCGCTCGCGAACACGAGGCCTCCGTCATCGGCCTCTCGGCCCTGCTGACAACGACCATGTCCGGCATGAGCGACGTAGTCAAGCTGCTCAAAGAGGAAGGACTCGACGGGCAAGTCCGGGTCCTTGTGGGAGGAGCGCCGGTGTCTGAGGACTTCGCCGGCCAGATCGGGGCGGACGCCTACGGGTATGACGCCGCTAGCGCGGTGGACCGGGCCAAGGAACTCACCAGCGAGAACTGACATGCAACCGCTTCTCGAACGAATTGACAACGGCGAGACACTGCTTGCCGATGGCGCCATGGGGACGATGCTCCTCCAGCGAGGGCTCAAACCCGGTGAATGCCCGGAGTCACTCAATCTCGGTCGGCCAGGAGTCTTGGAGGAGATCGCCGCTCTCTATCTCGAGGCGGGAGCCGAGATCATCGAGACCAACACCTTCGGGGCCTCACCACTGAAGCTCGCCCAGTACGGACTCGAGGACCGCATGGACGAGATCAACCGAGCCGCGGTGCGGGAGGTACGCAAGGCGGTTGGGGACCGGGCCTACGTAGCGGTGTGCTGCGGGCCAAGCGGACGAATGCTGCAG
>JANQGB010000285.1 GCA_028277545.1 Phycisphaerae bacterium
CGGCCAATCTCACGCCTCATGCTTGAGAAATAGTCCATCACCGACTTCTGGTACTGACGAGGTATGTCATTACGGTGAACCAGATCGGTGGCATCGCGCTCCGCGGCCATGACCGTCTCGGCCAACTCGGAGGAAACCTCACCCTTGGCCTGCTCGCCATCAACCAGGAACTGTCCGATTATCTTGCCCGGGGTGGTCTCGACCTTCTGGCGGCGCTTCTCGAATCCCGTGCCGGTCTGCTGCTCTGGAGCCAGCGATCCCCGCCCACGTCCAGGCTTGGGCCCCATACCCCCGCGACCCTGGCCCGTACCGCCGCACTTGTTACACCCGCCGCCCTGGCAGTTGGAGCAGGTGTTGTCCAGGTCGTTCTTGGCGTCATCGAGTTCCGCCATCATCGAGTCGAGCTGGTTCATCTCCTGTTCCAGCATCTCCATCTCGCTGAGCTGATCGCCCGCCCCCTGCAGGCCCTCCGCCGCCTGCTGGCCGTCGCCCTGGGCGGCGGCGCTGGCGGCCTGCTGCATGGCCTGGGCCATCTGCTTGCACGCCTGGCAGGCCTGCTGGCGCTTCTGTAACTGCTGGGCCAGCTTCTCGATGTCCTGCTGCTTCATGCCCATTTGCTGGAGCTGCTGCTTGAGCTGATCCAGATCCTGCTTGGTCAACTTCTGCAGCATGCGCTCGATGTCTTCCTTCTTGATACCTGCCTGCTGCAGCTTCTGCTCGAGTTGCTTGTCGTCAGCGGCCTGGGAGATCTTCTTGGCCAGGTCCTCGAGTTGCTTCTGCATCAACTTGAGCTTCTCGGCGTCCTGCGGAGACTTGAGCTTGGCCAGGTTCTCCTGCATCTCCTGAATCTGCTCCTGAGCCGCCTTCATGTCGCCCTTGGCCAAGGACTGGGTGAGCTTCTGCACCGAGGTCTTGGCTTCTCCGGGAGCCTTGATGCGCCGCATCATCTTCTTGAACTGCTGGGCTTTGTGGAACTTGTCGCCCCGCCGCTGCTCGCGCAGTGAGTCGCTGAGCTTGTCGATCTTCTTGATCGCTTCGTGACGGACCTGCTCTGGCTTCTGGAGGCCGCTCTCGGGCTTCTGATCCAGTCGCTCGAAGGCGTCCTTGAGGTCCTTCATCGCCGGGTTGGTCTGGGCCAGCTTCTTCACTTCGTCCAGCCGGCGCTGAACCACGACCTTGGCCTGCGTGACCTGCTCGGACTCGGCAGCCGCCTGCTGCTCATCGTCGCCGGCCAACAACCCCGAGGGTAGCAGCAGCAGCAGCGCCGCCGCCGACATCGCCATCCCCGCGTACACCGCCGCAAACGGCGCCTTCATCCGTATGTGCATGCGAGCCGACAGCGAACCACTGACTCGCTCAGCGTCAGCCACCACCGCCCGGGCGAAGGGGTCCGCCTGTTGCCCCCCGTCGTCCTGGCAGTACAGACCTGTGCTGACCCGTTCCCGCAGGCCCGCCGCCTCGTCCAGGGCCGCCGCCGCCACCTGCCGGCTGGCCCGCAACAAATACGACCGGAGCGTTCCTGCCAGCACAGCCATCGCCAGGAGGATGAGAGATATCGGCCACAAGGGCCATTCGGCACCGTAGAGGCGGTCGAACAGTACCACTGCACCGAAGACGGCGGCACCCACGGTCAGCGCCCAGCAGGTCTGTTCGTACCAGCAGTTGACCCACAGCCGACGCTGAACCGTCCGCACTTGTCGTTCGATATGCGTCATCAGACTGGACTCATTCTCAGCCTTCCGGGCGGACTACTCCACACGGTTGAACCACTCGATCTTACGAGCGGCGCCTACCCACAGCAACAACAAGCCACGGGCGCCTCGTCACACACACTTTATCACGTCGGGTGCCCACGTCTCATCAGGATGCAGTCGCGCTGACACCGCCGATGTTAGCTGCGGCGGGTGAGTTCCCTCGCGCTGAGAGAGGTTGGCAACCATCAGCCTGAATATCAGTGTCCATTGACATTTTGTCCGTCAAAGCCCCGCCAAACTACCTATTTTGCCAGCAGGCGCGGCAGTCGCGCCCGAAATCGATAAAGTTACATCCGTCTTGTGTCATGAACTGATTTTGACTTGAAATTACTGTAATTATTGGTCAGCATGATTGTGAGGATAACGTTAAGAACCTCTAAGAGCACTGCCGTCGGTAGATAACCGTGCACCGGCGTGGCGCCGGTGGCAACATCCGGAATTCAGGAGGGAAAGCCGGCGGCACCGGGCATATCTCAACGGAAAGGTCTTCTAACAATGCAGGCGAGTATTTCAGGCAAGGGCGTTGTCTCCACCGAGCGCCCCCAAGGGGCGTTTACGCTGATCGAGCTGCTGGTGGTTGTCTCGATCATCGCGTTGCTGATCTCCATCCTCCTGCCGTCGCTACGTCAGGCCCGTGAACAGACCAAGTCGGCGGTTTGTATCGCTGACGTCAAGGGTCTGGCCACCGCAACGGCAACCTACTCGAACGGTGACCCCACCGAAGCGGCGATGCCGGTCCAGGCCACGATCACTGACCCGTCGATCGAGGACTACGCCCGCCGGGCGATCGCTGCTTACGGCTTTGGAGGGAAGGCCGGTCGCGGGCGTGATGTAGGGTCAGAGTTTTTCTGGAGTACGGCCGAATACCGGGGGCCCGCGCACCGACCGCTGAACAACTTTCTTTACAAGAACGGATTCCCGGACTACGCGGATTCGCCCGGCGAGAACGACGAAAACTGGAAGAACGACCAGAACCTGGACCTGGGAATCTTCAGGTGCCCGTCCGACACGGGCTACAAGGGCATGCACTACACTTCGTGGGGCGAGGGTGGCCTGACATCGTACGACCACTTCGGTACGAGCTATGCGACCAACGTGCTGTGGACCTTTACACCGGGCGACAACATCTGCGAGAGCAATTCGCCGTTTCTCCGCCCAATGTCGCGCATCCCCACGCCATCCAACACTCTCTACTATGAAGAGAACGTCGGCCGATTCACCTTCTTCTCCGAGCCCAACGGCCTGCCAGGCCTGGAGTGCGGTGACATCGTGCCGGGCACGGTCGCCGGCTGGCACGGGCGGGACTGGCACTTCAACGTCTCCTTCGCCGACGCCCATGCCGGGACCGTCAAGATGAAAGGATACGAGAACCCGCATCTGGCCGGCTGGAACGAGAGTGAGTATCAACACTGGCACTGCGTGATTACTCGCGGTCGCGGCTACCAGAGGGATACGCTGCCCTCGCCGTCGATCCGCACCACGCTGCCTTGCAGTACTGCCCGGGACGACATCGAGTAGCGACCAACGAGCGCCCTGCGGCGCGGGGTGACAGTCAAATCACAACGCCCCGCCGGTTCATACCGGCGGGGCGTTTGTGCTGCGCAGAGGGCACGTGTTGCCCAGCGAGTGATTGAGTGGCGGTAGCCCCAGGCTGTTCCACTCCGAGTTCCGGTGTAGCCGCTACTCGAGGCCGCTGCAATGGCCGCTTCGTGACACACCCAGTCTCTCTGGAACCGTCATACACCCCCGTCGAAGATGCGCTGGAACTCGCTGATGTCCTCGGCGTCCACGTCGCCGTCACGCGGCGCAAGGTCGAAGACTTCGCAGCCCGCCCCGAGCGGCGCATCGTTGACCGGCCCGGTCAGGCAATCGGTGAAGTTGGCCCAGTCGTTGAGGTCGACGTCGCCGTCTCCGTCGTAGTCGCCGCGCCGCAGACCGAAGACGTCGATTTCCTTGATGATCGGAGCTTCGAACGCCTTACGGAAGCCGTCGATGTCTTCGGGCTCCGTATCAGGGCAGCCGGTCTGGTAGCCGGCATCCTCGTTATGGTTGCCCTGCCACGCGTCCTGAAACCGCCCGGCCGTGT
>JANQGB010000328.1 GCA_028277545.1 Phycisphaerae bacterium
GTGGTAGCGGATCACGACAAGGAGATAGAAATGATGCAGCAGGTATCGCAGTGCGGCGTGGTCGGGCTGGTGGCGGGATTGGCTCTGTCGAGCGTTGGATGTTCTTCGCCGGCGGGTTCGTCCACGCGCATACGGATGCAGACGCTGTGTAGCGCGGGGCTCGACGAATGTCGAGAAATAGAGTTGACGCAGGATCACCAGCGGGACCGCGAGACTGGCGAACCGGAGCGCACCTACGAGTTGCTCCGTGTAGTGGTCAGGCCCCGCCAGGAACTCCGCTTCGAGCAGACCGTCAAGACGGTTGAACTTAAGCTTGGGGTGCCGCGCGGACAGTGCCGGTTTCAGAATGTGGAGGCGCGCAGGGACGAGACGGGACAGAAGGTCTGGTTCGTGCAGCGCGACACGTCTCGGATCGTCGCGACCCTGGACCTCCTGACCCAGGAGACGACCGGGCCGGATGACGTTCCGCCGGCCTGGGCGACGCCGGACGGCGGCGAACCGCTGGAGTCCGCGGTTGACTAGCGTAGGGTGTCGGAGACGCCGGCGCTTACACTCGACGCGTATAGACTGCGAGGTCGACGTGCGGGCGCCCGCGCGAACATAAGCTCGTGGCTCGTTACCAGCCAGTAGTTGTCAGGCACTACACCGGAGCGCGCGCCCGGCCCGACGACGGTGCGAGCGGAGTTCAGTCTCTGTACCCTCGCCGGCCGCGCTGCCGGGCCGTGGCGTCGTCGATCTTGTCCAGCCAGCCGCAACGGGCCTGCTCGGCGGTGTCGAATCGACCGACGTAGGGCTTGATATCCAGCAAAGGGGTGCCGTCGAGGACGTCCACATCCTCGAGATGCAGCACGCAGCCCTCGCGCCGGACCAGCCGGACCAGACTGAGGCCGATCGGATTCGGCCGGTTCGGGGCGCGAGTCGCGAACACGCCGTGCGGCGTATCTTCCAAGAAAGGTTTGACAGTCAGCTTCGGCGCGCTCACGCGGTCGAAGATGTATACCAACCAGATGTTCGAGAATCCGTCCAGGTCCGCCAGCCCTTCCTCATAGGCCGGATCGACCTGGGCCGTACCAGCAATGCCCTTGGCGAAGTGTGGCTGAATGGGGGTCCGCTCAGCGGCCGTATGGGGGCTGCGGACGACGCCGATCGGATTCAGAGTGATCTCGTTCATTTGGTCACCTGGGGGAAGAGAGCGATCAACCGGCCTCCATGTCCGCACGTCACCAGCTCCGGCCCCGGGTGCGACGCGTCAAGCTCGCCTGCGACGAGATGATGCAGGGGACGCGCCGCGGTGAAGATTGTATTCGACTGCCAGAGGCCATCGGTACCCAGGACGAGTTGCGTGACGTCCTGAGAGTAACCGCAGGCATACATCTCAGCACCCTGGAGGTGATGGTCGACATCCGCGATGGCAACGCCACGGATCTTGCCGGAGTCTCTGGCGAGACACTCCGCCGTCCATCGCCCGCCCTTGCGCTGCGCAAGTGTGACCTTGCCCTTGTCGCCGCCGATCAGGACGCCGGCTACTCCACAGGCAACACGACTTTGTCCGGCGGGATCAGAGTAGATGGTCTCGTGCTTCCAGCCCAGCCGGCCTTCCCACAGCAGTACAACGTTGCCGTCTGAGCCTGAGACAACAATCTCGAGCCCATCGCGTTCCGGCAGCACGTCGGCAACTGCGGCTATCTTCATGCGATCGTTGCCGACGTACACTACTTCGTGCTGCCATTGCTCGCCGCTACGAGATAGTAATGTAACGCGATGGTTGAACCCACATGCAACAATCTCGTTGCCGGCGGTACGCGACGAGACGTCTCCTACGGCAACGCCGTGGATCATGTGACTATCTTCAAAGACCCGCGTCGCGGTCCACTCACTCCCGTCCTTAGCGAGCATCAGGACCTGACCGGGGCCGTCCAGCGATTCCGCCCCGCGCACCATCCCGACCCCAACGAACTCGTTGCCCGCGCGGCGGGGATCGAGGTCGCCAATCGCGCACATGATGAGTTCGCCATCGCCCTGGTGGATGCGCTCCGAACGCCATC
Organism: Phycisphaerae bacterium; assembly: GCA_028277545.1. Taxonomy (GTDB): domain Bacteria; phylum Planctomycetota; class Phycisphaerae; order UBA1845; family UBA1845; genus JANQGB01. The sequence goes on from JANQGB010000328.1 coordinate 2,046, forward strand.
CGTCGGCGGCGCGTCGCGCCATCCAGACTTCGCCAGCGGAGTTCACTGCGACAACCTCGTTGCCGCTACTGGCCAGGTCCAGGTCGCCGATGGCCGCACCACCCATTCCGTGCTCCGTAGCGAGAAGCACTTTCGCGGTCCAGCGGCTTTCCTGCGCCGGGGCTGTGTGGGTAAGCCACCCCAGCATAAGTAGGAAGGTGTACAGTCTCACGGATCCTCTCCTGCGTTGCTCACTCAGTGCAGACGTACTCTCACTGCGGCGGTAGTCCCAGTTGGCTGTCACGCGTAGGATCATCGGAGCGTTTTGCTGTGCCGGAGGACTATCGCCAGCACCAATCCTGCGGATGCTGACGCCACACGGGCATCGATGCTGAAGTATTGGTCATGGCTGCCGGTTGTCGATGTAATACCTGTTCGTCGGGGCGAGAAACGCGAGTTACAGGCAGACGGCGCCTATTTGAGAGCCTAGAGCACCAGGCCACTATCTAACCACGACTGACCGCCCCAGTCAGACCAGCGCAGCCTTGGCGACGTGGCGGCCTGACCGGTGCTTACGGCCACTGAACGGCACGGCTGATTCGTGACTGGGCCATTCGCTACGGTGTCGTCTTTCGCCTGCGCCGACCCGGTCGCGGAAGCCGCCGCTAGTCGGCTACGACTGAGTGCCGTCTCCATCACTTGCCTCTTCTGGCTCAGCGTGCTCGCGCTCCGCGATCAGGTCTTCGAGGTTCTCCTTCTCGCGAACCAGCTCTTCCAGAGTCATGGCGCTGTGGTCGCCAGCAGACGCTACGGGGAGTTCGATACCCTGTTTGCGCAACCATTCGTCCACCTGCTTCTGGTTCTTCTTGTAGAAATAGAAACCGGCGGCGGCCGCTCCAAGCCCGAGCACAAAACCCGTGACGTGTTGTGAACTGAGTGCCATATGTCCATCTTCCCTTTCAGATCGCCCAAAGACGTCGATAGCCTATCATGTTACGCCATGCTGCCGTGTGGCATTCGCCTCAGCGTATACGCAGCGGAATGCCGTGTCGAAAGTCGCTGACTCCCTCCAGGACCTGTTCGTGCATATTCGATACGCGGCGGATTTCTTCAAGCAGGCTTGTCCTGCGGCCCGTCGGCGCGCCCGTCAAGGTGTTGAACAGCAGAGTGGGAATCAAGCCAAAAACCGCCATCTTGTCCGTCGGCGCTCGGTCCGGAGCAACGACCACCTCGTAGCGTGGTCCGTTGGCGTCGCTCTCAACCGGCACCGGGCGAATCTCGACGCCGGGCGCGGTCATCGTGGCCAGGTGGCGGCCGAACGTTGTTATCCAGGTGAAGATCGCCGCGGGCAAGGCGTTACCGCGCAACAAGGAGGTCAGCAGATAGGTGACTGTCAACACCTCCGGGTCAAAGTTGCCCCGTTGGCGGTATTCCATCCAGCCGTGATCAAGAACAGCGCCGGCCGTGCCCAGACCGGCCATCCAGCCAAAACTTGCGCTACCGGC
>JANQGB010000356.1 GCA_028277545.1 Phycisphaerae bacterium
AACACCGCATGGCGGCCAGACTGGCTGAGGGACTTGCACACGGCACGCGCCCGAGCCCGGAAACCTATGACTATTTCGCCGCGACCTTACCGGTGCGCCAGTTTGTCGAACTGGTGCAGTCGATCGGCTTCTACCTGATGCAAGCCAGGCTGATCGAAACGTTCCGGATTTCTCTGGAAGACCCACCGGTTGATCTGGCGCGCCGCATGGAGGGTGCGGACCCTGAGCGCCTGCGCCAATGGCGCTTGGGCGAAACCTAGGGATCAGTGAATAGGATATGATCGGGGCCGTCGAACCGGTAGTCTGGAACGAGCAGATTGCGCGGCGCAGGGCCTCTCAGAATGCGTCCGGAGACATCGTAGATTGATCCATGGCAGAAGCAGCGGAAGGCGTACGCGCTGCTTTGAAGCGGCCAGACTGGGCAACCCGCATGGGTGCAGTGCCCATCGATAATCAGCCACGCAGGGTTCTGCACACGATCTTGGTCCCGCGCCGGGTCGCGCGATGGCGGGTCAGCTTGTCTCATGGCCTCAATCTCCGTGCCGGTCCGGTGCCGGATGATGACGCGCGCCGATTGTCTGGTTACCACTTTAGCCCTGCCGGCCGCGATGCCCGCTAGGGAGACGCGCGCGGCTGTTTCGGGGCGCGCCTGCGCACGGCCGGCCATCAGCCCGGTGAGACAGGCGAGCGCCGCGCGGCGCGTCAGACTGGAGGGCGGCCCACTCATCAGTCTTCATACGTGTCGGGAATGTCGACAAGCCGCATCCTGACCGTTCGTTCGGCGCCGCTGGGCAATCGAGCGACCTCCCGGCGCGCCTCAATGTCGATCACACTCACCTCGCCGGAACCCTGGCAGCTCACATAGGCCGTCTTTGAGTCCGGTGTGGCCACGACCCAGTTGGGTTCCTTGCAGATCGGCACGATGGCCCGCTGGGTCAGGTCCGGCACCGAGTAGATTGCCAGGAAGTCCTCGATGCTGCCGGCGGCGAGCAGATATTGGCCGTCGTCGGTCAGTTCGAGCCCGTGGTTCCATGTATGCGGCCAGCTCTGCGGCAAGGGGGTATCGGCGCGCAGACGGGGCAGGTAGACGGTCTCCGTCACCTCTCCGCGTTCCAGGTCGGCGACGGCAAAGCCGTGCAGGCGCGAAAGCTGGGTGTAGAAGGTGGTTTCGTCGTCCGTGAAGGCGAAAGGCCGGACACCGCCGTCGAATTCGACGACCTTGAGGACCGTACCGGCCTCGGTATCGACGACGATAAGCGACTCCATGGTCATAGCGCCCACGTAAAGCCGCTTGCCATCCTTGGTGAGCTTGGTGCCGTGCATGCCCAGCACCCCGTCGATTGTTCGAACGACACGGCGTTCCTCGACATCGATAACGTTGATGTAAGCACGGTCGAAGACCGGCGAATACACGTACCGTCCGTCCGGCGAGATGGAGATATGGTGGGGCCAGCCGTCGCGCAGCGGCAGCCTCCAGAGAATCTCGTGAGTCTCGGTGCTGATCGCCACGAGTTCGCCGAAATTGGGCAGGTATTGGTGGCCGTCGGTAATCCAGACATTGGCATAGACGATCTTGCCGTCTGGTGAGCCGACGACGTCGTCAACCATGCCGCCAAGGTGTATCACCTTGATCAACTGGTGATCCGGGATGCTGAAAACCGAGACATCGCCGCTGAAGTTGGCGGCATAAAGTCTCTGTTTCGCCGAGGCGGTGGGTGCCAGCCAGACCGTCGCGAACAGAAGGATCAGTGCGGGCGCTATCTTTTTCATGCCCGCCCCGCCGACTTCGAACCGTCCAGATTGTGTTGCTGCTCCAGCGTCTGCTGAAAGGCGGCCGCCTCCTCCGGCGTCATCTCTTTAAGTTGCTTGAACATTTCC
>JANQGB010001210.1 GCA_028277545.1 Phycisphaerae bacterium
CGCCCTCTCCGGCGACGCCATGATGACCCACAAGGGGCGAAGCGTGGTGCGCCTCGACTGGAATGGTCACCCCCACTATCTCAAGCGATTCTGGTTCAGCCCCCAACAGATCTTCAGGCGTCTCGTCGCCCAGGGGCTTCACGAGCTGGCCATGATCGACTGGCTGAACGACAACGGCTTCGCTGGGCCGATCGTTGTGGACCGCGGCCTATCGAGGTTCGGGCCGCTTCGCACGCGGATGTTCTTCCTCATGCGTGAGGCCACCGGTGAAATGACCTTGGAACGCTACTACCGGCGCAATCGCGACCAGGTCGCGGCCCTGCAGGAAGCGCTGGCCAACCACGCCGCCCGCCTGCACGACCGCGGGTTCTACCACACCGACTTCTCCGAGCGGCACATCCATGTGCGGCAGGACGACGATGGACGCTGGGCGTTCCGCCAGATCGACCTGGAGAGGGCGACGGTGGGCCGGCTGGATGAGAGCCGGGCGGCGGCAGACCTCAAGACGCTGGCCTGCTCCATAGCAGACGCCGAGTTGCGTAAACGAATCGAGACCGACTTCGTCGATCAGTACCTGGCCCGCCGCCAACAACCACCGAACACCGGCCGATTTCGTGACTTACTCGCCCGGGCTATCCCGACCAAGACCTTCCATTGAGGAGGTCGTGAGTCCGAGTCGCTGCCGGTCGGCCGCGCGGCCACAGATGCGCGCCTACTCCATAGTGGCCCCGTCGCGGACCGTGAGGGTCAGCGTGTCCAGAGAGGCCTCCTGGTCGGCGGGAGTGCCCTCAGGATAGGCCAGGTCGAGCCGGGTTATGGTCTGGCCCTGCGGGGCGTCGATGGTCAGAAACGCCTCCTCCTGCCCGCCGCCGCCGGCAGCGGAAACAGGGACCGACTCCACCGCATCCGAGGTGGCACCGCTGCCGTCGGTCCAGGTCAGTTCGGCAGGGACGCCGCCCTCAAGGTGGGCCCAGAAGAACTCGAGGGCTATCACCTCCGCGTCGCCGAAGTCAACTGCCCCGGGCTCCCCCGAGGCATCGACCATCCAGGCCCGGCTACCGTCGCCGTACAGGGCGGGCACCCCACGGAACGCGGCTGATCCTCCCTGGAAGGTGACCTGACGGCCGTCAACCTCGGCAGTCACGTCGGTGCTGTCTGCGGGGAAGTCGACGTTGCTCTCGAAAGTGATGGTGGACAGCTCCAGTCCGCCCGCCTCGCCGTCGTCTTCGGCGCTGGCTATCTGACCGCGCACCTCACCCGCCGGATTGGCCTCGCTGTGCACGTTGACATAGGTGTTGCCCGCCTCCATCTCTTCCAACAGGGCCGAGAGCGGCATGCCCTCCAGCGAACCTACCAGGTCGTCTGCGGCCAGGGTGCCGGCTGATAGCTCCCCGTCCACGTCTTGTCCCGGGTCGACGGGGCCGAAGAGAAAGGCGACAACCTCGCCCGCGTCCTCAGGACCGCCAAGGTGGATGTGGGCCTGGGTGATGCCCGTGCCGTCGGCTACCGTGAGCGTGAAAGCGAGTTCCGTGGTGTCTGCGTTGAACTCGAACGTCGCCGCTCCGGTCGTATCAGTCGTAACCGGCTCGGGCCGTTCGCTTGCTCCGTCGAGCGTGGTCGCGAAGGCCTGCAATTCCGGTTCGCCCTCACCTTCGCCTTCACCCTCACCTTCACCTTCGCCCTCGCCCTCACCCTCGCCTTCTCCTTCACCGCCGTCCATCATGTCGCCGTCCCCTCCGCCACCGCCGGTCGCACAACCGGCAAACGGCATCGTCAGGCAAACACAGAACAGCAGGGCAAACAAAGCGCGCAGCGTCCAACGATTCATCTGTTTTCTCCTTGATCGAGACCCCAATTTCCATTGCCTGCAGCGCCGGCGCCGTTTCCCTTCGTACGTGCCGTTGCTGCCGGTGTCCTGTCCCGACGCAAGTGAAGATTCACAGACGGACACCACCGGCCCTCCCGTAGAACCGTCATGATGGCCCGTTTGTTTCCAGAATGCGGTAAGATTCTATCCTCGGGCTGGTGCAGGCCTTTGCCCGGCGGCGGCGACGTTGGCGACGTGCCACGGCGGGACGCTACGACAATGCACCCCAGGCTGTCGCGGAGTCGGTACATGCTCAACAGCTTAGGTCTGGCCGCTGGTCGGATCGACACTCATCGTCGGCAGGATCCTGCCGTCATCCCCGTCGACTTGACGCCCGCGGGCAGGTGGAGTGATATGCGTCCGGACGGTGAGCTGCATGAGCAGGAAAAATCGATGGATCGCCGGTGTTCTGCTGATCGCGTTGCTGGCCGTAGCGGCCACATGGCTCTCGGCATCCCGACAGAACGGCGGCAAAACAGGTTTAGCGGCCGATCGCCGACCAGAACGCATCGTGGCCCTGGCGCCGAGCTCCGTCGAGATCATCTGCGCACTTGGCGCCGGCGATTCGCTGGTGGGCGTCAGCAGATTCTGCACCTATCCCGCTGCCGTTGCGGAGATTCCGAGGGTCGGAGGGTTCTACGATCCCGACCTGGAGCGCATCCTCTCGCTTCGCCCGGACCTGGTAGTCACCCGCGGCGCCGGGATGGCCTTGCAGACACTGTGTCGCGACAACCGCATCGCGACCTATGCCGATCCCAGCGATACGCTGCCGGACATTTACCGTGCCATTCGCGAAATGGGAGACTTGCTTCACCGCCGCGAGGAGGCGGACGCCCTGAGCGAGCAACTCCGCACCGAACTGGCAAGTGTAGCTGCCGCCGTCCGCGGACAGCCGCCCGTTCGCGTGCTCTACACCACGCGGAGCCCCAACGAACTCAAGAACATCTATACCATCGGCCGGGGGCCATACCTGAACGACCTGATAGAGATCGCTGGTGGGCAAAACATATTCGGGGATCTCGAAGTTGCCTATCCTGAAGTCAGCGTCGAGGAGATCATCGCCAGGGCTCCCGAGGTGATTGTCGAGGCCATGCCCGGTAAGCAACTGGACGCGGCCGCGCTCGATTCGCTCATGGCCCAATGGAGAGCCGTCGGGCCAATTCCGGCGGTTGCAGCCGGCAG
>JANQGB010001213.1 GCA_028277545.1 Phycisphaerae bacterium
CCCGTGCAGGGCCTGGGCGATGGAATAGCCGGCCTCGCGCCCCTGAATGCTAAGGTTCGCCGTGCTGGCGGACAGGGCCAGCGACCCGAGAAATAGCAGGATCCAGCCGGAGATCAGCCGCCGAGCCATGCCGCCTGGCTCGGGATTATGCAACTCGCACACTGCCATGGCCCTGTACCGTGTGAAGTAGCCCCCGCCACGTCACGTTCGTTCGGCCTGAAGTTCCCCGGGGCCCCGTTCAGCTGTGCTGGCAACCTGCCGCGCTGCTGCTGCCTGGTGACGGGTGATTGTGGGCCAACTTCCAGGGGACGCATCGTTCACTGTGCGGATGGCGCCTTCCGCCTCCGCGCTTGGCCCGACCGTCGTCCGACATCCTACCAAGGCATGTTGCCTGGCTCCAGCCGGATTGGTGCTTGGCCTCAGAGTACTCACTCTTCTGCCCGGGCCGTGCCGCTGAGGCCGTTGAGAAGTAGCGGGAGTCCGGCGCGGTGGTCGATGGCGAGACTCACGCCGACTTTGGAAGGGGCGCACTATGCCGGAGCGCTGAGCCGCGTATGTTTAGGCTAGGAACCTTATCGTGACATGCGCGACACTGGAACCCGGGGCGCACCGTCCCCTTGTAGTCAGCCGGAGGATTAGGCTACGAATGTGCCTTGAGGATTAGAAGCCTCGGCTATCACGAGAGGCACGATCATGATTCCGCCCGCCCTGCGCCGATTCTCCGCCATTCTTCGGGTCTGTATGCCGATGGTTGCCGCCGCAATCGTAGGTTGCGCGTTTGGCGGAGGAGGCGGCCAGTCCGCCCCCGATGTAGCGGACTTCAACATCGACGGGGACTTCTCAGGCGACCCGGAGATTTCCTATTCTGGTAATCAGTGCCCGGACTCTCCGCCGGACGACGCGGGTCCCTTGCCGGTCGATCTGTCGATCAAGGTAACGGAAAACAGCATCTCCATCAGGTATGCTGGCGAGCAATTGAGCGGCACACTCAACGGCCGGGGAGAGTTCACGATTCCACTGGATCTGCCTGGGGAGGCATCGGCGGGCTGTGGAGAGTATTTCGCGGAGTTGCGGGGTCGGATCGAGGAGACCGGTAACGCCTACACGGCCGCCCTCCAAGCAACGGTCGGAGACCAGTGCTGCACTATGACTCAGGCCGGCGTATTCACAGAGAACGCAGTCGCTGGCGGGCCCGCCGCCGGCACGCTCGGTGGCGCTTGCCTTGCAGGGAACACGTGCAACACTAGCTTGGTCTGTAATCAGTACTCCGGCGTGTGTGAGAGCGCAGGTGCAGAGGGCGAAGGTGAAGCGCAAGGTAAGGGGGAACTTGGAGCCCACAACCCGGATGTCGATCTCGGCAATCTGTCCGCCGGAGAAACCGTCACGCTGGTGGCACCACCCGCCACTACGCTGGGTCAAGCTACCGTGACAGACTGCGATTGCTCGTGGTCGGTCGCTCCGGATCGTGCGTTTGCGTTCGTTCCAAACCCGGGATGCACGACAAGCTACACGCCGCAGTCGGCTGACACTCGAGTCAGTGTGAGCGTAGTTTGCGTAGATGTGTACAGCGGCGATGAGTACGAGTACACGTTCGGCCAGATGGTCGCGGTTTCGGCAGTGTACTGCAGCCGTGATGGCGATTGCGATGACGGCTTGTTCTGCAATGGTCGCGAGAGGTGTGACCATGGATACGACGGTCTCGCTAGTTGCTGGGCCGGCGACTCGCCATGCGCCGAAGGCCAAGTCTGCGACGACGCCGCAGACCAGTGCATTGGTGGGTTTTGTACGGATGACACCGACTGCGACGACGGCCTGTTCTGCAATGGAGCCGAAACCTGCAATGTCGATACCGACGGCGCAGGCGAGTGCGTGAGCGGCAGCGACCCCTGTGCGGACACATACTGCGGGGGAGGCGTCTACCCGATCTGTCAGGAACGCGGGATCGCGTCGAGATGTCTCTGCCCCGGGTCCACAGGGTCGTCAGGCAATTGATAACCGGCCAGGGATATGGTTGTTTCGTTTCAGGCTGACGCTACCAGCGGTTTCAACGACACGCTGACACTTACCCTGTCGGATTGCGCGACGGTCCTGACAGTGAGGTTACGCTCGCCACAGCAGGAGCCAACGGCTTCGAGACCCTCAGCATCGTCAGTACCTGTGGAAGTCCCAACACGCTCGACTCCCTGACGGCGGTTACTGGCACCACCCTCGAGACGCTGGTCGTCACCGGCGATCAGGATTGGACCATCCGATCCTATCCCGGCACCATCCAGAACGTGGATCAGGCTGGTCACTCCGGCGTGCTCTACCTTGGGCCGTAACAGTACGGCCGTAAGTCGCCACGCCCTCGTACCACTGGCCCGGCTGGTTGTCGGTCACGTGACGGTTCTCGGCAGAAGTCGGCGCAAACTAAGAGAATACCCGGGGTTCGCGCTCTTTGTCGTTCGCTCTCGCCGCGGTGCGCCCACCGCTTGACAGTTCACGCGCTGAAGCGGACGGCTGAAGGCGCGGATTAGCGGCCTCGCCACGCTCGGCAGCCAGCTTCGCCAGGTGGGCTTCGAGCCGGTCGTCGGTGCTGGTCAGAAGTTCGTACAGGTTTGCCCACCGCAGACCCAGAGCGCTGGACAAGTCGAATTGTACGCTGTGCATGGCTGATCCCTCCCAGGCTGGCGGTGCTCGCCGCGCGACCCTGGTCCCCCTTGCAGGCCGCCTCCAAGGTATATTCGCCGCACGGCCGGCCAATCTGTCGCGCAATTTCTCGATTAAGTGCGCCCTCTATGATGGGCTAGCGCCGTTTTCGGCCGGCGCTTTCTCGGTTTTCCCCAAAAGGCGATTCAGTCCTGTAGAGCAGGTTATTATCGGACGAAGAGTGGCGGCTGCCCGCGTCGCTAGCCCTGCTAGCCTCGGGCCGCCTGTGGCTGCCGGGCCGCAGACGGCAGAGGAAGCCGGGCCTCTGTCCTACTGCCAGCAGGCGTCCTGCGGGTCGGCCCGGCACGCCGGAGCGATCGAACAGCCGGTGTTGATCAGGGCCTCAGGGTGGAGGCCCTCCTCCTGTTACCGGACCACGCCGCCCGAGCATTAGCTTCCGGAAGAGCCTTGAGTCTCAGCACCAAGCCTCATTCCGCGGTTTTCTTTGAGAATTCTGACGGTCGGGCGGGTCGCTTTACGCAATCCGCGTAACGGACGGGTCCGATCTTCCGGGCCGACCTCTGAAGCGATCGCTGTGGCCGAGAAGGAGGCGTGCCATGTCACGAGCAATCATCTACCCAGTCGCTTGTCTTTTGTCCCTGGCCTCGTTCGTTTCGGGCCAGACCGTGATCTACGTTGATGACGACGCCCAGCCTGGCGGCGATGGCCTGAGTTGGACGACGCCTTATGCGTCTGTTCAAGACGCCTTGGACGAGGCAGATCAGAATCCTGCCATCGCGGAAATCCGCGTCGCCCAGGGCACCTACGAACCTGGCACAAGTCGTACGGATGCTTTCCAACTGCTCGATGAGCTGGCTCTCCGCGGCGGCTATCGCGGGTTGTCCGGTGACGGCGATCCGGACGACCGCGACATCGAAGAGTTTGTCACGATATTCAGCGGCGACATCGGAGTGCAGGGTGACCCCGCCGACAACTCCTATCACGTCATCAACGGCAGCGGCACGACCGCAACGGCCATCCTCGACGGTTTCACCATCAGCGGAGGAAACGCGAATACCTCCACCGCTCCACATTATGTCGGCGGCGGGATGTACAACGATCAGGGTAGCCCGACGCTGACAAACTGCACGTTCAGCGCCAACTCAGCCACCCACAGCGCGGGGATGTACAACGCCAACGGCCACCCCACGTTGACCAACTGCACCTTCAGCGGCAACTCAGCGGGCGGCCACAGCGGAGGGATGTACAACTCGGAGTGTAGCCCGACGCTGACCGACTGCACCTTCATAGGCAACTCAGCCGGCGGCCCCAGCGGGGGCATGCGCAATTACCACAGCAGCCCGACTCTGACCAACTGCGCATTCGTCGGCAACACCGCCGGTGAAGACGGCGGAGGAGTGGTTAACACCTACTACAGCAGCCCGATATTCACCAACTGCACTTTCAGCCAGAACTCGGTCGGCAACAACGGCGGTGGAATGTCGAATTACTATAGCAGCGCACCGACCTTGACCGGCTGTACCTTCAGTGCGAATTCGGCCGATGTTCACGGAGGCGGCTTCTTCGCGGAAACAGGCACCCCGACGCTGACCGGTTGCATCTTCATCGGGAATACGGCCGGGGAGGACGGTGGCGGCCTGTTGATTACCGTCGCCAGTCCGGCGCTGACGAACTGTATATTCAGCGGAAACGCGGCCACCGAGCGCGGCGGCGGCTTATACAGCTTTAGCAGCACCCCGACGCTGACCAACTGCACCTTGAGCGGCAACTCGGCCGGGATCAGCGGCGGCGGGATGCACAATAAGGACGAAAGCTATCCTACCCTGACCAACTGCATCCTTTGGGGGAACCTGGCAGCGCCCGGCGCCCAGGTTTTCCATGAAGGGGGTACAACGACGGCTGCATACTGCTGCATCCAAGGCGGTTGGCCGGGAACGGGAAACATCTCCGATGATCCGCTGTTTGTGGACGCCGACGGAGCCGACGATCTGTTCGGCACACCGGATGACGACCTGCAACTTCAGGCTGGTTCACCATGCATCGACGCGGGCGGCAACGACGCGCCGGGACTCGACGATGTGACCACGGACCTTGCTGGCTATCCGCGCATCATGGACGATCCGGACTCGCCGGATACCGGGCATCCCGGGGCGTCCGGGCCGCCCATTGTCGATATGGGCGCGTACGAGTTCTGGCCGGACTGCAACGCGAATGGCGTACCTGACGCGATTGACATCGCGTCTGGAACGAGCACAGACTGCAACGGAAACGATATACCCGACGAATGTGACGTTGCCGATGGAGTCAGCGAGGACTGCAATCAAAACGGCGTACCGGATGAATGTGAAACATTTTCCACGGTCCTATACGTGGATGATGACGCGGCCGGCGGTCTGTATGACGGTTCGAGTTGGAGCAACGCATACCTGGATCTCGCTGATGCCCTCTATCACGCCGATTGCAGTGGCAGTGTCACCGAGATTCGAGTCGCCGCGGGGGTTTACAGACCCTCGGTACAGTCGGAGCCTGGCGTGTCCAGGACCGAGACGTTTCAACTCCTGAATGGCGTGGCCCTCCGTGGTGGCTATCGAGGCTTGTCAGGTGGTGGCGACCCGGACCACCGCGACATCACGCTGTACGAGACTGTATTGAGCGGCGACCTCAGCGGCGATGATGATCCGAGCGACTTTCCCTACGGCCCAAGTTACGAGGATAACAGTTATCACGTCACGACCGGCAACGACACTGATACCACGGCCGTCATCGATGGCTTCACCATTACCGGTGGAAGTGACGATCGTTCTGATGCTCTACGCGCTGGCGGTGGAATGTACAACGAGGACGGGAGTCCGACGCTGGCCAGCTGCCTCTTCAAGGCAAACTGGGCCTCATGGGGCGGTGGACTGTACAACGAGGACGGAAACCCGACGCTCGTGGATTGTACCTTCATCGGAAACCAGGCCCACGTCGGGGCCGGCGTGTACAGCGAGCATGCTACGCAGGTGCTGACCAACTGCACCTTCACCGGAAATTCCTGTACTGGCCAAGGGGGCGGTATGTATGCCGATTCCAGCACGTCGGTGCTGACAGATTGTACGTTCAGCAGTAACGCTGCTCACGACGGCGGTGGCGCATGCCTGGATGATGGTTCGGCGACACTGACCAACTGCGCCTTCAGCCAGAACTCAAGCATCCAAGGCGGCGGCTTGTACAACTATTCGTGCCTCACCACCATGATGAACTGCACGTTCGGTGACAATCATGCCCGTTACGGCGGCGGCGCATTTACCCACGGCATCGACACGTTGACCATCATCAACGCTACTCTCTGCAACAACAACGCTGAGTTCTTCGGCGGCGGCGTGTACCGCACGTCCACTGGTTCACTTGTGTGTGGCAACTGCATTGTCTGGGGCAATGCCGGAATGGGCGATCCGCAAATCTATGGCAGCGACGCGCCCGTCTCGTACAGTTGCGTCCAGGGCGGTTGGCCAGGGATCGGCAACATCGACAGCAACCCATCTCTTGATTCCAATTATCGCCTGAGCGTCGGTTCGCCATGCATTGACGCTGGCAGCAACGCGTCAGTGCCGGCGGACTCCCTCGACCTTGATGGGGACGGCATCACGACCGAACCCTGCCCCGTTGATGCTGACCGCAGGCCACGATTTGTGGACGACGAGCAGACGCCCGACACAGGCTCTGGTAGCCCACCGATCGTGGACATGGGGGCTGGGGAGTTCCAGATACTTGTCTACTCGGCCGATCTTGACGGCGATGGCGATGCGGACCTGCGCGACTACGCGATCTTTGAGCTGCAATTCACGAACGGCGAGCCCTGCCCGCCCGAAACAGAGGCGGATCTCGACAGCGACCTGGACGTGGACCGCTACGACTTCACGCTGTTTGTGCACCGTCTCACCGGTCCGATTCCCTAGGAGATCGCTGGCATGCTGCGCAACGCAGGCCAACGCCGGGTTTCGCGGTACTCCTGGAAGCCCCACGCTGTACGTTTTCGCCAGCGATCACGGGGCGCGTTGAACCCGACGGGGACAGTGCTAATGAGCGAATCGTCGAGATACTTGAGACCGACCTCGCCGGGGCGTCGTGACCAGGCTGCCGTCGGGATTGCGCGCTTGCACACGGTAGCTCCCACGCTCTCTTGGCCGCTATGCACTTGAACTGACGGCGAACCGCATCCTATAGCGGAGTCTTCCTCCGGGCCGCCATCCGCCCCTACTCCCGGTCGAGGCGATGGACACTTTCAGGATCGATCAGTCAAGGCCCGCTTGCCTCCAGTCGTGTGACCACCAGCCGCCCTGGCGCGGTGAGCACCTCACGGACGTACCGCGGCGACCGCGCGTAGTGCGCGGTGACCTGTTGGGTGCTCAGCCGGGCCCCGCTCGTCGTGGCGGTTTCGGAAACGGGCGCGTCCTGTGCCGCGTGGCGGAAAATACCCTCACGCGTTGTGCGTTGCGATGAGCCCGATGGTTTGTGGAGTATCGCGCAGCGCAAATCTTGCGCGCGGCCGACGCGCCCCCGCATTCCGCGCAAGAAAAAGCCCCGTAACTCCCTGAGCTACCGGGCTTTACGAATCGAGGCCGAAGGGCCCGACCCCTCAGCCACCGGGCGGAAAGTGTGGTCAACAGCGATCTCTGCCACTGCAATCGCGTATCTGCCTGTGCCAGGGCGGTTCACTACGCAGCCGGCGCAGTCTGGCGCACGGCAAGTTCGGACGCGGAATCGCCTAGTCGTCGCGTAGCACCTTCGCCCAGACGAGGCTAGCTCATCGATGATGGCGCCAACGGGAAGTCCGTTTTGATCGACACAATCAAGGGCGTGTTAGGTGACTATATCTGCGACGCCGCGCCCGACTTGCTGACGGTCGGCGTGCCTGTGAGCGAGACTGAACCACTGAAGTGTCAAGATAGGCAATCGGGAGGCCTAGCTCACCCGATACTGGACGTTGTGATTTGGCCATAACTGGTAGTCCATTCGCGCTGGTGGTATTCTTGTCCGTGCGGGAGGCAGTACGCCGTGGCTCAGAAATGGCACCAAAAAGCAAGCGTAGTAGCTGCCATAATCGGGGCTGTTGCCCTGGTTGCTGCAGCCTTGATCGCCGGCGCGTTCGGTCTCATTGGGGATTGCCAACCTCCGAACGCTAGCATCGACGAGTCAGCCGACACCGGCCCGGTTGTGCACGGCAGTATTTCTCAAGCGACGGGCGACGAAGGCATCAACGCAATCAATACAGGCTCCGGAAGCCAAACCATCATTAAGGGTGTTCCTCCTGATCAACATCAACGCCAAATCGACGAGATCGATGAACAGCGACAGAAACTGCAGGACGAATTCAACCGGCAAAAGGAGCGCGTGAACTTGCTATTGGGCGGAGTAGAGTCAGTGGGCGACGTTGCGTCGGCTTTCACGTCACCGGAAGCCTTGGCCATCGCAGAAGTGCTGCGCGGTTTAAGCCAGCGTTACAAAGACAGCAGCGCTCCGACCTCGCAATCGGAGACCGATCGTCTGAGACTAGAGCTTGCCGATGCTACGCTCGCTAATACCGAACATAGGTTTCGAGACGTGATTGATTCAATTCCTGTGGAAGCTGAGCTGATCGAACACGGCGCTGCCCAAGCCCAGGTTGACCGTGCCCTTCAGGTAAGTCAGGTTCGTGGCGACGCGTTCTACGGTCTCCGAAAATGGCAACAGGCTCTTGCCTGCTACGAACGAATTCTTGAGATACGTCCCGATTCGTGGAGCACGCGAGCGGCCGTGGTGCACTGCCTGTGGTCGCTCGGCCGATTGGACCAGGCCCTGCAACATTCGAGTGCACTCGTCGATCATTACACCCGGCTCGTCGAGCAGGAGGGGAGAATGGAGTTCGTGGCCAATCTCGCCGCCAGCCTCAACAACCGCGGCATCGCTCTTCGCAAACAAGGCAAACTGAACGACGCAGTCCACGACGCCTGCGAGGCCATCGAGATTTACACCCGACTCGTCGAACAGGAGGGGAGAACGGAGTTCGCTGTTGATCTCGCCCGCAGCCTCAACAATCGCGGTAGTGCTCTCAGGCAAATGGACAGTCTCGATGATGCCATCAAGGATTTCGATGCGTCCATACGGGTGTTCTCTAGACTCGTTGATCAGGATGGGCGGAAGGAACTCGCTCTCTACCTTGCCATGAGCCTCGGCAATCGCGGTACGGCACTGAGGAAGAAGGGCAAGCCCGGCGCCGCCATTAAGGACTTCGACGCAGCTATTGAGGATTTCTTACAATTTGTCGAGAAGGAAGGACGACTGGAGCTATCCAGCGACCTTGCAATGATCTTAGCCTCCCGTGGAAACGCACTGAAGGACCTGCGCCGGCTCGGAGATGCAATCCGCGACTACGACGAGGCTATCAAGACCTACAAACGACTCGTCGAAGAGGAAGGACGGAAAGAGTTGACCGGTGATCTTGCAATGCACCTCAATAATCGCGGAGTTGCGCTTAGGCACCAACGCAGGCTCGACGAGGCCATCCGCGACTTCACGGACTCTATCGAGATGTACAAGGACCTGGACCGCCCCGAACTGAACATCTACCTCGCCATGAGCTTTAACAACCGCGCAACCGCCCTGAAGGACCTGCGGCGGCTCGGAGAAGCCATCCGCGACCACGACAACGCAATAGAGATTGTCAGACGACTTGTCGAAGAGGAAGGGCGGCCAGGCCTGACCAGTACCCTCGCTAAGTCTCTCAACAACCGTGGAATCGCACTGAAGGATCTGGGCAGGCTCGACGATGCCATCCGAGACTTCAGGAATGCGATCGAGATGCACATCAAAGCGGGTCGCCCCGAACTGAACATTGACCTCGCCATGAGCTTCAACAATCTCGGAGAAGTGCTACTGATACAGGGCCATCTCGAGAACGCCGTCCGTGAATACAGCAAGGCCATCAGTATCTTCGACGCTTTGGTCAAGGAAGGCCGTCGTGTCGCGCATTATCACGCGATAGGTCTCTTCAACCGCGCCGAAGTGCTGAAGGAGTCGGACAGGCTCGACGAGGCAATCCGCGACTACAACGAGGCAATCAAGACTCTAACGCAGCTTATTGAGGATGGCCGGGAGGGACTTGCTCCGTTTCTTAGTCAGGCACAGCAGGGCCTTCAGGATGCGCTCAAGCAGCAAGATGAACGAGACTAAGCAATGTTGGAACTGCTATGCACGAACGGCGAGCCCTGCCCGCCCGAAACAGAGGCGGATCTCGACAGCGACCTGGTCGTGGACCGCTACAACTTTACGCTGTTTGTGCACCGTGTCACCTGTCCGCTGCCCTCCGAGATCGCTGGCACGCTGCGCAACGCAGGCCAAGGCCTGATTTCACGAGCGGCTCTCGACACGGTGTGGTCCTCATTACCGGACCATGCGATGCCTGTATAGACACCCGTAAGCGCCTCGATTCCTAAGAGTCCGGCGAATCCGTTTTCAAACTGAGGAGCGATTACGGCACCATGGCTCCGTGGGCGGTTCTCAAGCGCTCATTGACACGAGCACGTCGAGCACGTCCTCGGCGGCCCTGCCACTGGTTGCCACTGACTCAAGCCCCGTGTCGCCAAGACCGCAAGCGTGTTGGGTCGGAACGCGGGAGTTACCGAACGATCCGTAGCGTCGGGCGATCGGGTGACATGAGCCGATTGAATTCTTCCGGACTCGCGAGGGCGAGCTGACTGATCTCATCAAAGTCGTATTCGTGTTCAAGCCGATGGACCTCGAGTATTGCGGCCAAGTTCTGCGGGTGTTCCGGCTCTATGGGGTTGGGCTCGTTGGTCCGCATACCAGCACGGCTGATTTGCACACAAAGAGACTTGTACTTCCCCGGCGTGATTGTCCCTAGATCTTTCGCTCGGCGCACCAAAGCCTGAATCGAGACGCGCCACCTCACCTTGAGCGCAGCCGCTTTGGCAAGTGTGAGTGCCCGCAGTTCTCCCCGGATCTCCGCAGCCGGCATAAGCAACTCACTCGCAAAGCGATCTGCCTCATCCTCAATCTCTGGATACACATTCCGATGCATAACCATGTGCCCCAACTCGTGGGCGAGTGTCCATCGGGTTCGATCGCCCGGCGCGCGATCATTCAGAAAGAACAGCGGTGGCGTAGGCGTTACCCACAAGCTCAGTCCGTCTACCTTATGTTCGCCGAACGGGTAGCGGAGGACAATGCCGCCCGCGGCCTCAATCGCGCCCGTGAGATTCGCCAACGGGCCGGCCGGCAGGCGCCAACCCGCCCGTACCATCCTCGCGATCTGCTCTGGCGTTCCGTCTGTCCGTACCTCATAGGTGACAAGCTCGTTCGGATACTCATAGTCCAGGCCACGTAACAAGCGCTCAATGCGTATTCGCGCGATGTTAACTTCGGCCTCGATCCGTCGCAGAGCGTTGACCCCCATGGATTGGCGCATGCGGTGGAATAAGAAGCTACTGCCAAGACCCCATATCGTGTCGCGCTGGGAGAAGAAGGTCTCCGGATAGTCGAGCGCGACAGCAAGCGCGCGCACGTGATTCTCTGTCAGCGGCACCAAGCCATTCTCTATCCGGGAGACGGTTGTATGAGAATAGCCGGCCCGCCGCGCCAACTCCGTTCGTGTGTATCCGCGTGACTCTCTTGCGAGGGTGAGCATTTCTGGCCGGAAATGCATTTACGCTCCCTTCTTGGCGTCCTTTGCCTTTTTCTCCCTCGATCGGTACACGGCAGTACCTGTTGCCGGCTCCGGCTCTTGGGTAGTCAGAGTCGACACGCCGTCTTCCTCATCCAAGATGGAGAACAGCCACAGAGGGTCATCGCCCTTGGCGTAGATCACCGAGATGTCCTCGATCTCAGTGGCGGCAGAATTCCAGCGCCACCCGAGTGTCAACCGCGCCACAGGCAGATTCTCCTCTTCGCCCCAGAGCGGCAGCTGGTTTTTGTAACGCCGACTCGTCGCCGTGGGGTAATTGGAGCTGCGGCCGGACCGATCGACCAACTTGAAACGCAAGTCAATGACGTCATTGACCTGCAGCTCAAGGAACTGATGATCGGTCACGATACGTAGATTCGGGTAGTCGCTGGCAAATTCGTGCTGCACCAACGCCACGATGACAGCATTCACCAAGGCCGGGCGAGTTCCGAGATACTCCAGCGCGCCCGCCCAAACTGCGCCGGAGTCACCCAGAGCTTTGACCTTGGCGAATCCGTCGAGCACACAACGACGCAGGCGGGCCTCGAACGGGGCCAGGTGCTTCCGGGCCTCGGCTTCGGGGAAAACTGGGTCCTTCGGAAACAAAGACATCGGCGTTACACTCCCTGAGATCATTTGAGGCTGGCCTCCGTGCCCAACCATCTGCTTAAATATAGCACAAATCGTTAATTCCGTCTAGCGGATTGTGCGTAATTCTGTGCGGGAAGGTGTGCATGCACCGCGGCGCGGTACTCCTGGAAGCCCCACGCTGTACGATTTCGCCAGCGATCACGGGGCGCGTCGGACCCGACGGGGACGGTGCTAATGAGCGAATCGTCGAGATACTTGAGACCGACCTCGCCGGGTCGTCGTGATCGAGTTGCCGTCGAGACTGCGCGGTTGCACAACGTAGCTTCCACGCCCTCTTCGCCGCTATCCATTTCAACTGACGGCGAACCGTATCCGAAGGCGGAATCTTCGTTCGGGCCGCCCTCCGCCCCTGCCTGATGAGCATCTCACTGACGTACCGAGGCGACCGCCCGTAGTGCTCGGTGACCTGTCGGATGCTCAGCCGGGGCCTGCGCGTCGAGGCGGTTTCGGGCATGGGCGCGTCCTGTGCCGCGTGCCGGACAATACCCTCAAGCGTTGTGCGTTGCGGTGAGCCCGAAGGTTTGTGAAGTATCGCGCAGCGCAAATTTTGTGCGCGGCCTGTTTGCGGCCACTTCATCGCAACAAAGAAGCCCCGTAACTCTTTGAGTTACGGGGCTTTACGAATCGAGGCCGAAGGGATTCGAACCCTCAACCACCGGATCGACAGTCCGGTACTCTAACCAATTGAGCTACGGCCCCTCAAATCGGGGCGAGACGCTTACCGCGTCTCACACACGGAGCAATATAGCGTTGCATTCACCCTTGTCAAGGTCAAGTGCGCGGTGCGGGGCGGGGTGATTTTCGGGGTTGCGTTGCGGTGGGCGGGGGCTTGAGCGAGTCGGCCGGGCTGGTCAGAATGGGGGCAGGATCTGGATTCCGTCGCGGTTGGCCGGATGCGTTTCCGGCTCGCCAGGCGGTGCGATCGCATGGAGGTGATCGGACCTTGTACCATCTACCATCCCCTGGTTCCCTCGTCCGGAGGCGGTTCGGCTATCGGCTGCGGCTGGCGGCCGCAGTGCTCCTGGTGGTCCTGCCCGCCCACCGTCTGGCCGGCCAGACATCGACTCCCGAGCAGCAACTGCGCCAACTGCTCACTGCCCTGCCTCAGCCGGGCGTGGCCTGTAGCGCGTTGATTGTCGACCTGGAGACCGGCGCCACGCTGTGCGACGTCGAAGCCGGCCGGCGGCTGATACCGGCCAGCAACGCCAAGCTGCTGGTCATAGCGGCGGCCATCGACCACCTGGGCCCGGATTTCGCCTTCCGAACGGTTCTGGCCAGGCAGGGCGACGACCTGGTGCTGGTCGGTGACGGGGATCCGGCGCTGGGAGACGAGAAGGTGGCCCGGGCCGGCGGCGAGACGCCAGACTCGGTGCTGTATCGCTGGGCCGATCGGTTGCTGGCAGCGGGCATTACCACCGTAGCAGGGGACCTGGTCATCGACGAGTCTGTTTTTGACGATCAGTTCATCCATCCCACCTGGGAGCCTGCTGACCTGGACAAGTGGTACGCGGCGCCGGTGGGCGGGCTCAACTTCAACGACAACTGCGTCGACGTGACCATCTGGCCGGCCGAGGTGGCCGGTGCACCCGTCTTGTGGGAGAGCGTACCCAAGTTTGATCTGCTCGAGCTGGACAACCGCTGCAAGTCGGGCGGCCAGGGCAAGCCGATCATCCATCGGCCCAACGCTTCGTTCCGGCTGGTAATCAGCGGGCGCTGCCCCAAGCGGTGGGAGTTTCCGGCGGTGCCAGCGCCGGACCCGGGCCTGCTGACGGCCTCAGCCCTGCGGACAGCCCTGGCCGAGCGCGGCGTCACTATCGGCGGCACGATCGCGCGTCGCCGCGTGCGCCTGCCCAACGGTGACCTGCCGGCGTCGTGCCAGATCCTGTCAGAGCAGGTGACACCGCTGGCCGACGTGCTGGCCCGGACCGGGCAGGATTCGCAGAACCTGTTCGCGGAATGCCTGCTCAAACGCTTGGGATATGAATGGGCCCAGCGCACCGGCCAGGCCGATCCACACGGCAGTTGGGCCAACGGGCGGGCCGCGCTGGAGGAGTTCCTGCGCCGGGCAACTGGCAGCTCCAGTCCGGCGGTGCCGGCGGACGGTTCGGGCCTGAGTCGTGAGAGCCGGGTCGCGTCGGCTGACATGGTGGCGGTGCTGCGGTACATGCATCGTCATCCCCAGCGGCAGCTTCTGGTTGATTCGTTGTCCCTGGCCGGCCACAACGGGTCACTTCGTAAGCGAATGAAGAACCTCAGCGGGACCGTACACGCCAAGACCGGCTACCTGCGCGGCGTACGCACGCTCAGCGGATACGTAGTCACCCCGAAGGGCAGGTGGCGGGCGTTCTCGGTGCTGTTCAACGGCTTCAAGGGCGGCTCGGCACCCTACAACAAGATCCACGACCAGGTCTGCCACATCCTGGCGCAAGACCTCAGGTAGGGTGCATCTTGATGCGCCGCCCGGCTATGATCGAGTAGGGTGCATCTTGATGCACCGGAACCGGTGGTCTCATCGTTCCCCACCCCTTGCTGCGCAAGCGATGGGGCACCCGTTACCTATCACCGGCGACCAACGCTGCAGCCGGGTAGCCAGGTAGGGTGCATCTTGATGCACCGGAACCGGTGGTTTCAACGTTCCCCACCCCTTGCTGCGCAAGCGATGGGGCACCCGTTACCTATTACCGGCGACAAACGCTGCAGCCGGGTAGCCGGGTAGGGTGCATCTTGATGCACCGGAACCGGTGGTTTCAACGTTCCCCACCTCTTGCTGTGCAAGGGATAGGGTACTCCGCCCTCCCACGACTTGCGGGGCAGCTTGATGTGCGGGGTGCATTTGGCATATGCGCCGCGGTGCTCCTCCATTGAAGCCGGCAGGGCCGTTTGCTATGCTGCAGTATGGAGGCGAGAGACCACCCTCGATGAGTCATTCCCCAACTACGAAGTGAGGCAGCACATGCGGGCAGGGCGAGCTACGTTCACGGCGGTTGCGATGTTGTTGGTCAGTGGGGCGAGTGCCTGGGGCGCGGAGGAAAGCGTGATCCAGGGCGAGTTGCTCGATCCGGCGCTGTACGGCGACTCGTATATCGAGTCGATGGCGGACGCCATCCACCGCGACCGATATATGCGCCCACCGATCAACAACAAGGATCGCCAGGGTCGCAGCGGTGTCTGGGCCGTACCGACCCGGGGGGCGTCATCCAAGGCAGCGTCAGGCGAGCGCTACGCGGTGAACAAGTGGGGCGACACCCGCATGGGCATCGGGTTCGGCAGGTTGGTGGACGTGCATGGGGCCTACTTCCTCGGCCAGGCTGGCCGAGGTGTGTGGACGACCGGCGTTCAGGTGCGCGGTTTTCGCGA